>CAVHGQ010000001.1:0-19483 GCA_963635335.1 Candidatus Melainabacteria bacterium
GGTTAGCAGACGCCAACATCCGTTAGCTTTTTTAGCTTTCGTTAGCCTGGCTACTGTTTTTTCGAAAATCCATTGCCCACCGAAGCCCTAGGGCAAGCTACCCCGGTTGGAAAACGCAAGTGATTTGGCTGTTTTTGGTTGGAAAACGCAGGCAAAACGCCCGATTTCGGGTTGGAAAACGCAAGTAGGACGGGGAACGCACGCCATCTGCTACGTGGTTGATTTCCGTTGGAAAAGTGGCATATTCACCTCAATAAATGTAGGAAAAAGTGGCATTTCAGCTGTAAAATTGTAGGAAAAAGTGGCATATGCCTATTCTGAACAGGTGATTCTATGCTTAAGAGAAAAGTATACGATCGGCTTCTCTCATGGAAGAAGTCGCCCTCGAAGCGAGCTCTGCTGGTTACGGGCGCCCGACAAATCGGGAAAACGTATATAGTCCGAAAATTTGCCCAGGAGAACTACGACAGCTTTGTGGAATTCAACTTCATCCTGAACCCTGATGCGAAGTCGATATTCCAACGCAACAGTTCCGCGAACGACATCCTGATGCGACTTTCGCTGCTGGCACCCTCTGGTCTGCCTGTTGGGCGCACCTGCATCTTCCTGGACGAGATCCAAGAAGCCCCCGAAGCCCTTACGGCCATAAAAGGCCTTGTTGATCAGGGAGATTACGATTTCATCTTGTCGGGTTCCTTACTTGGCGTGGAGCTTAACAATATCCGCTCGAATCCGGTCGGATATACGAGCACCGTCAAGATGTTTCCCTTGGACTTCGAGGAGTTCTGCTGGGCGAATGGCGTTGCCTCAGAGATGTTCGCGTATTTGGCACAGCACTTTGCGGACGAGAAGCCGATTGACGGTCCGGTGCACAATCGCCTGCTCGATTTGTTCAGGAAGTACCTGGTGGTAGGCGGAATGCCCGATGCCGTGCAGACCTTCATCTCGTCCAACGACCTTTCAATGGTGCGCGACGTCCAAGAGGCGGTGCGCGATTGGTATCTCGACGATATCTCGAAATACTGCCCTAGGGAGATTCGCCTGAAGGCAAAAGATGCGTACCGCCTTGTTCCGTCGGAGCTGGATAACCCGAACAAGCGGTTTGTTCTGAAGAGCCTTAGCGAGCACGCGCGCCTGCGTTCGTACGAGGATGCGTTCCTATGGATATCCGCAGCCAATGTCACGCTGCCCGTTTACAACGTTGAAGCACCGGCAAGCCCCCTGTTGGCATCGAAGCAGCGGAACCTTTTCAAGCTGTTCTATTCAGATGTGGGTCTGCTCACAAGCTCGTATTCCCGCAAAACGGCTTTCAGCCTTTTGGGAGAAACGCCCGAAACCAACCATGGAAGCGTGTATGAAAGCGTGGTCGCCCAAGAGCTGGCAGCGCACGGCTACCCCCTGTACTACTTCAACAGCAAGAAGCTGGGAGAAATCGATTTCGTGATCGAGAACAGGGATGGGGAAGTGTTTCCCATAGAAGTGAAGTCGGGGAAGTCGTACAGACGGCATAGTGCGATAGACAACGTCCTTGGCGTGAAGAACTATCACTTGGATACAGCGTATGTTCTCGGTGCGGAAAACATACAGCGTGTTGGCAAGGTTCTTTACGCGCCGATCTACTGCATCGGCTTGCTCAAGAACGAATAGGAGTCAGCCGGCCGCTTCCGCCCGAGGAAATCGGGGGCCGCGACGATCATTTCGCTTCAACCGCGCCCACCAGGACGCTTCTCTCCCGCTTTTGGTACCCTAGTCTGCGGTGTTTCGCACCCGGGCAGCCCCGAAAGGGGGTGTTCGCCATGGATCCTCAGACGATCATCGCGCTCTGCGCGGTTTTGACTGTAGTCCTGGAGATCCTGAACGCCAACCAGCGGCGCTAACGGCCCGCTGCGGCAGAGAGGAGGGTGTGATCGGTGTCTTGGCAATAAAAAACCAGGCTAGAGTTCGAAGCGTAGCCTGGCTTTGAAACGAAGATGCTGCCCGGGTTAGCGGGGCACCGTTTGTATTCCGTATTGTATCACCGAACCGCCGAGCGGAACTTGGGGAATTGGCGGATTTGGCAGTCGGAAGGCCCTGGGTCCGAACGCTGAACGCAGCCGCACGCCACACGCTGCCGCTTGTGGCTTGGGCTCGAACGGGGAGCGCTCACGCTCGCGGCTCCAGCCTCAGACGGGGATCGTCCACTGTCCGCCACTCGCCACCGCTCACGGGCTTGAACCAACTCGCCCACGGCCTGCTGCCGCTCGCCCTGCGAACTCGCTTGCACACATCGCCCGTTTTGCGTACCGCCGGCCCTCAAGCAGGCGATTTACAGCGTTCGCGCACCCTTGGGACTGCCGCAAAACCGGACAATCCTCTCGATACCGGTGAATCGCGAACCCGTTCACCGAGGGAAACGGTAATTCTACGCCGAATCGATTGAGTTATCTCGAAAATGGATAATTCCATTAACCATCATCATAGAGCCAGGTTAGGCTCTACTTCTGTGCCGTAAGGCACCTGCGGCGCCCGGGTTGCGCATCGTGCGCAGCCCATCGCTCGCCCGCAGGCCTTCTTCGCCCAGAAACATTTCCGGCCTGGGAAGTGTCGGCTCGGTTGCAAGGAGCATGCGGATGAAGAAGAACGGCAAGGCCTATGCTGCGGTGCGCACGGCGTTTTCGGCGGTGCTCTCCTGCGTGCTGGTGCTCTCGCTGGTGGGCTGCAAGGACACCGATGTGCTGACGCAGGTCATCATCGACCAGAGCGCCCCGGTGGACAACTCGCTGGAGCCCATCACCGACAACGACGCCACCAGCCCGCTGCAGGAAAGCTGGGCGGAAAAGCAGTACGACTCCGACAACGACCAGAACAAGAGCCAAAGCCAGGACAACACCCCCACCTACGACAGCCAGACTCCCAACGACTCGCAGGCCCAGCAGAAGCAGCAGAACGACCTCTCCCTGAACGACGGCAAGGCCACCGAGGGCGCGGGCGAGTCGGCCGAGGGCAGCCAGAGCGGCAGCGGCGCCACAGCCTCCGACGAGGGCTCCACCGCGGAAGAGGAAGACCAGAGCAAGGCCAACTCCTACGTGCAGAAGGCCGAGACCGACAGCACATCCGACTCCGGCAACTCCGGCACCGACAACATCTCCGGCAGCGACCCCTCCGGCTACAACGGCAGCGGCAGCGGCCAGGGAAGCGGCGGCACCGGCCAGGTGTACGGCAGCGACGGCACCTACGCCAACCTGCCCTACGCCGGCAGCATCGCCGCGGCGGGCGAGTACGCCACCATCGTGCAGATGCTCGGCGGCAAGAACGCCCTTGCGGCGACCGACGGCGAATGGCTCTCCCGCATGCGCAGCAAGGGCGCGTTCAGCGCCAACGGCGACGAGCTGTCCAACGTGCAGGTGGCCTGGAGCGGCGACGGCCGGGCATCGGGCAGCGCCGACGTGGCCGCCATCGTGGCCAGCGGCGCCAAGGTGGTGCTCACCTGCGACGAGACCTATGGCGGCATAACCCAAGACCAGGCCAACCAGCTTATGGAAAAGGGCGTGAGCGTGGTGGTGATGCCTGCGGTGGGCACAGCGTTCGCCGGCGACGACGAGATACTGCAGAGCGTGCAGATAGTGGGCGAGATACTCAGCAAGGCCGGCAGCAGCATCCAGTACAACGCCAAGGACGCCGCCAACAAGTACAAGAGCTTCCACGCCGAAACGCTCAACAACGTTGTGTCGGCGAACGGGGGCTATACGTACAACGTCCAATACGGCGGCGTTGCCGGCCATATCGACCAGTTTTTGTACACCGGCCGCCAAGGGGTGCGAAATGGCCCGACCAACGTCAGTCAGAACCTATACATCATGGCATACGTCGACTCGTGGACGGAGTGCGAGTCTGGTCGGAAGTCTTCTGCGTCTAACGTATACATAGATGGGAGCAAGGGCATCGGCCTCAACGCTAACGCAAGATGGGTCAACCCACGCGGGTACTGTGCCGTGTACCAGTACTATCTGCAGTGCGCTGGTACCGTGGAGTCGTCCGGGGAACCGTTTGCTTTTGCGACCGATTCTTTATGGAATGGGCCCATCAAGATCTGGCATGGTGGCGGCAACTATCTTGATGGAACAACCACTTCTGGCCTCTCCGTTGAGAGCCTCTATTACCAATTCGCCGAAAGCACGTATCAATCGTCGTACGCCCTGCTCGGCGAGAGCAGCAGGTTCCCCGCTATCTTGGCGCGCGATTCCGATATCGCAGGCCGCATCAAAAGCTCGGCCGAGACTCCCCAGGTGGAAACCGAATCGGACGACCCTCACTATCCGCAAAGAACAGTAACGCCGTACAACTACGCGGAGTGCTTGCATTGTCCTTTCAATGGGACTCCTCGCGTGTTTTTGAGCTCTTACCAAATCTGGGTGGTGCCGTCGGGGATAACCGGAAGCTGGACTGACGGCACCGTCGAGAGCTTCCTGCTTGCCCCGTGGACCTACTGCATGTACCAGCGCGGCCAGCAGCTTGACGAGTGCTCCAGCTACGTTTCCAACTTCTACAGCACGTTCTTCCGTTGCGACCCGTCGTCGGCGGTCGAGGGCTACGGGGAGACGTACGTGGCGAATTGCCATTCCTAATCAAAGCAAGCAGGTTCGCGCCCGCCGGCGCCCTTCTTGAAAACAAAAGCAGTTTCCGAAAGAAAGGAATCAAAATGAAAACAACATTTGCAGCCATCCGCAAGGACTATGCGAAGCAAGCCGGGGCATTGATCTGCGGTGCGGCGCTGGCCTTCACCATGCTGGTCCCGTCCACTGCCTTTGCGGGCGCGGCGAACGAGGCAAATGATACGGCGGCCCGGGACGTGAGCTCCACGCCGGACTCTACGGTGGTAACCGGCGCAGCCACCCGTGCCGCAATGCCCTCGCTGGAGATCCTGGGCATCAACTCTGTGGAGGAGTCCGGGCAGTTCGTGAACGTGGTGGACAATGTTCCCCAGTACAAATGGACCCAGCCCAAGTACTACCTGTGCGCCTCGAACTACAACACCAATCCCAGCACGTACCTTGCAAACCTGGCCTCCGGCTCCACTGCCAAGACGCCCAAGGCCGTCTTCAGCGCCAGCCGCCACGGCAGCGGCAAGGGGCCGAACGCCACCTTGGCCTCGTACGGCGGAACCGCCGCTTCCAACGACGACGCTATATGGAACCTCAAGCCCAACGTGATCGTGGGAACCAACGGCGGCGGCATCGACACCTACAGTACCGCCGCCTCCCAGATCTCGGGCTACAGCCCCAAGGGCGCGAACTACAACATCTCTAACTACAGCTCCTTGATCACCTCCATGGACAACATCGTCGCCGCCGCGGACGCCTCGGTGTCGGGTGGCGATGCCCAGGGCCGCTACGGCGACATCTCCGCCATCGCCCAGGACTACAAGAACTACATCAACAACACCGTCAGCTACGTGAAGGCCAACCGCAGCTCCACCAAGTCGTTCGTCGTGGTGACCGCTGCAGAGAAAGGCACGGACGGCAACAACGTCTACACCGTCATGACCACGAACGAGACCGACGGCACCGCATCCAGCAACCGCTACTTCGAGACCGCCTCGCTCGTGGCGAAGAACTACGGCAAGACCTCGGGCTCAACCCTGAGCACAACGGAGATGAAGGACGCGATATCCTCCGGCTCCCTTGACCTTATCCTGGTCGGAGGCCAGTCCTCCAGTGCGAACTACGATGCGATCATGGGCGACTTAGAGGAGGACGGCCTGGTCGGTTCCACGTACTACGTTGAGAACAACGGCTCCCAGGGCGCGATGTACGGCGTGACGATGAACTCGGTGGAGAACGCGCAGAACATCGGGCGCATCATCGGCTGCCTGTACCCCGAGCTCATCGACCAGGATGCGTTCATCGCCTACTACTACAGCCACTTCTATCACATTGCTGATAGCAGCTTGGGCTACGTCATAGACCAAGCCATGGACGGCGTCCGCAATTGGGATGCTGCTGACACTACGACTGAAGATAAGGCCAAGCTGTGGGAGGCTTCGGAGATCGCAAATTGGAGCACTGCCACCAACTCTAAAGGCCATACGGTTTCCCAGATTGTCAACGGCACGGCAAATTAGCAATCTTTCTAACTGGTAAAGGTAATCAATCATGCTGAACGAACATGGATGGACGCTTTCGGCGAAGGTCTGCTCTGTTTTCATGAGCTTTGTCTTGGCTGTTGGCATGACTATCCCCTCTACGGCATTCGCCGATAGGTCCGATCAGTCAGATGGAGCAGTTGATGCTGCTTCTTCTGCTGAGAAACCTATCGATATCGCCGATGCCTGGAGTAAGGGGACATACGAGATAAAACAGGGAGGGGATTATTTCCTTTCCTCCGACGTTCAAACCGAAGGCACCCTGGTTGTTTCGGTTCCGGCCGGTGAAACTGCCAAGATCGACTTCAGAGGGCATTCGGTAAAGGTTAAAGGCGTTGTTTCGGCGGGTGTCGATGTAAGCGGATCCCTTGGCGCTGTTGAGCTGACGGACTCGTCCTTTGATGCTTCTGCGGACCAGGCCAAATGGGCTTCCTTGACCGTTGAGGCCAATAAGGCTGGCGAGGTTACGTGTGGCGTGCTGGCGAACTATGCTGCTGCCACCGATTCCTCCTCTGCCGTGAAGCCTTCGTTGACCATCAAGGGACTGAGCATTTCTTCGGCGGTCAACACCGTTGATGCTTCGGCTAGCGCGAAGGCATTCGACTCCTACGCAGTGTATGCGGGGTACGCAGACGAAAACGACTCGCGTAAAGACCTGGATCTGCATATTGAGAATTGCGCTGTTTCCGCTTCCCTCAATCAGATCTCTGTAAGCGATGAAAAGGCTGCTGAGCTTCAGGCGAACTATGGGGAAAAGGTTTTGAGCGAATCTTCTTCCGGGCTTGCTGCAGGTGTGTTCTTGGCCAATGCCGGCGCGCAGATTGCCGGAACGTTTTCCGCTGAATCATCGTCTTCGGGAACGCAATGTGGCATTTACCTGAAAAAGAACCCTGGTTTCGAGGTTGCCAAGGGTCTTACCTGCAGTGGCGTGTCCGTTTACGCTGCTTCTGGCGAGGGCTCTGCATTTGCGACCTTGGCAGCTGGCGCCGAATATGCAGACGGCATGTTCGTTAGCGCATCAGACCCCGAGGGCTTTACGTGCAATGTTGAGGGCGATAGCCTCCTGCTTGCCCACAAGAGCACTGCCGGACAGACAGAATCTTCTTCGGACTCCCCTTCCCCTTCGGATGCCCAGCAGGCCAGTGTGATGGCTGATGATTATTCGGTTTCGCTGGCGAGCAACGTCTCGGACGACGGTTTTACCGAGATCAATCAGGACAATGCCGCTGATTATCTTGCATACGGTAAATTCAGGCAGGGTAACCACGAGTATGCTTATCGCCTTACCGATGACATTAAGCTGGACAAAGGATTCGCGGGGCCTTCCGACGATGCTGGTAATCTTACGATCGACCTTGCGGGTCATACTCTGACACTTGGTGGTGCTATATATTGGGGCGAAGAGTACGCGGAAGATTTTTCTGACCTTACTATTGCTAGCAGCACAGAAAACAAAGGCCATATTGTATTTGAGAATAACGCATGTCTGCAGATACTAGGCGGTACTGAAAACCTCACTATTGACAACGTAGTTCTTGAGAAGAAATGGAATAGCGCTACAGGTGCGGCTAGTAGTTCGTTTGGGTTTAATGCGTCTAATCCCGATACGACCAACGGTTTTGTAATCGGGTTCATGGAAGATTCAGATGACTATGATACTGCCGTCATGAATGCAGAGATCATCGATTCCGAAATAATCTTCGATGCTCGAGATGTGGCCACTTGCTCATCCTTCGAAAGCAATATTGCTGCTATTTATATGCTGAGCGGTGATCTTGTTGATGGGCTTGATCTCTCCAATTCGACTGTTGCGTGTTACGCTCCAGACCATTTGACTAGTCGTTCAAGCTCTGTGGAAGCGGGCGTCAATGCATATGGCCTATTGGCTTACGGCTCTTCATATGAGAGTGACACTTCTACTGTTAACGTTGATAACGTGCAGTTCGCTTCATATTCGCCTCTTGGCAATGCGGTCGCCATCGGTCTTGATAATCAAAAGAATGGCCACGCAGAACTCCAGTTATCTGATGCTGATTTCTCGCTCGACTCCTCGGTGGGGCAGTACGCTTTGCGGGCCTCTTCGGATATTAAAAGTGGTGCCATTGCCCTAAACGGTAAAGTGAGCTGTTCTTTCCAGGGCACTGGCACGGCCGCTTTCGTCAGTTCCGCTGCAACTGATTCCCCTCTGGTTATAAGTAAGGGCTTTTCGAGTGCATCTGGGGCGCTACCCCTGCTGATCGGCTCTTCGGAGGATTTGGCTAATAGCAGCGGGTACCAATTCGCTACGCTTGCCTCAGGTTTCAACCCAACGGACGAGGAGCGTGCTGCTCTTCGAAACTCCTTCAGGTTCTATGATTCCGATAGAGCAGGCGGAATTGCTTTTGGTTCAAATGGTTTGGAATTTGAAGCGCCGACAGAGGAAAACGCTGCGGTGTCTATCGTGGGCTCTGATGGGAATGTGAAATCGTATTACCGTAAATTTGCCCAAGCAAACGATGTTGCGGTTAGTGGCGACACCATTAAGCTCAATACAGCAAACTGGAATGGGTCAGTGGTCTCGTTCGTTCAGACCGCAGAAGAGGGCAAGAATTCCAAACCAGATAGCCTCTCTTATTCTGTCGATCTGAATGGTGCCGATGTCGGCGAGTTCGCATGTTCCTCTAAGGCGAAGGTTACCCTTACCTCATCCGCGGAAGAGGGGCAAACCCTTTCCGGGGCTTCGAACGGAAAAACCATTACGGCTATCTCTAAGACAAGTACGGGAACCCTGACTGTTTCTCCTTCGATCAAGATTGATGTTGCGGGAGAGAGTGCTTTGCCCTGTTATGCGATTATGGTAACAGGCGGCACTCTTAACCTGAGCAATCCTCTTAACCTTATGGGATCGGAGTCTTCCGACGTTTCTGTTAGGGCAACATCGAAGGCCGGCAAGGACGCATTCGGTATATATGCGAACGGAAGCGGTGTCCAGGTAAATGCCACGGGCATATCGGTGGAGGCTGTTTCCTCAGGGGCAACCGCGAACGGTTTGTACCTGGGCTATAATGCATCGGCCAGTTTCACCAATTCATCGGCAACCGCTTACAGCAAAGGTTCCTTCAACAATTCCGGCGTAGCTGCCCTTTATGCTTATGGGTCGGGTACGTTTACGGCTTCGAACTCTGTCTTTGAAAGTACTATTGGCGATTGCTCTAGTTCCGCTAACTACGGCGCAGCCGTTACGGCTTCTGGTTCGAAAGAAATCAAAATGGCCGATTGCTCCTTTACCGAGGTATCGGCTACAGGGGCTTTCCAACCCAAATCGGAAGGCGCTGTTGCTCTTTCTGTCTTGGACAATAAAGCACCCTCTTTGATGCTGTCCGGTAACACCTCATTCGCTTCTACGGCTGTGGATGCCGACATTGTTGGGCTCTGCTCGCCGCTTTTGGTAGCGAGCTCCTTTAAGCCGGCATCGGATTCTGTGAGTGTAAAGCTGGCTTCTGGGTATGCGGGCGAATTCGCCGAGCGCCCTGCTGGCGATGATGAGAATTTCACTGAGAGCCAAAAGGGGATGTTCTCCGTTTGGCTTGATGGTGAGAATTGGCCTTTGAGGCTTGGAACTTCGGGCAACGTGCTGGAGCTTGACCGCGACGTGGTGGCCAAAATCGGCGACACGGAGTACTACGCCCTTAGCAAGGCCTTTGAAAAGGCTGTTGATGGCGACACCATCAAGCTGGCGGCGGACGTTTCGGTTAAGTCTGCGCTGGACCTTTCCAGCAGCACTGCCGGTACGAACCGTTCCATCGCGCTTGATTTGGCTGGGCATACCCTTACGGTTGCCGGTTCGGATATAGCCAATGCGGTGGTTGTTCCCTCCAACACGGGGCTTACCGTTATCGATTCCGAGAAAACCGGGCAGCTGAACCTCAAATGCTCCGCCAATGGTTTCAGGGTCGCTAGCAATGCAAGCCTGGTGCTCGATAGCGTAAACGTTGATGTCCAGTTCAATGGCAAAGTGAACTATGTGTACGGTGGCCGCGAGGGGGTACGTATTGCGGGCATCGCCCCTGGCAGTACTTCGTGGCGGGGCGTTTTCCTCAAGAACGGCGCGAACCTTACCGTTGAATCGCAGGGGGCCAGCGCTCTTGCCAGTGGGAACACCGGCGCAACGCAGGCGTACGGTATCAGCCTGCCCAGTAGCGCATCCGGCCAAATGCTGAGCATCGATTCCACGTCTTCAGTGAAGGTGAACAACTCTTCCCAGCTGCTAACGGCTGGCAGCGTTTCCGCTTCCTCTGAGGATGCTAAGAGGGCTGAACTGCGCGAGCTCAACTTGGACGAAGGTTCCGAGCTGTACAACAGCATTTGGGACGAGTTCTACAAAACCGCAAAGTACGACAAGACCAAGGGCATTTACTACGCTGCCCCGCTTACGGTGGGCAATACCAGCTACTGGGTGCTCTCCGAACAGGTTTCTGACCCGACCGGCACGAAGGACGAAGTGAAGCCTGCCACCATCTATGTAAGGGGAACCTACCAGGTTGCCCCCGAAGCCGTGGGCATCAGCTCTTCCCACAACTCTTCTTCTGCATTGGCTGGCGGCACGGTGGATGTTTCCGGCACGGTTTCCGCGGAAAGCGAAAACGGCAACGCCTTCGCTGTGCAGGCAAGCGACTCTGCAACGTGGAACGTGAACGACGCAACGCTTTCTGCCGTATCGAAGGCAAAGGGTGCCTACCGGGGTAAAACTGCGGAAAACACCTCTTTGTACCCGAGCAGCCAGAACCCGCTTATCGTGGACGTTGCGCCCCAGGCTGCTGCCCTCAAAACCAGCAACAGCAATCAGAGCTTCGTGCTGGATGGCGCGGTAAGCATCTCTTCGAGCACCGCGTTCAAGGGCGAGGCCAGCAGCCAGGTTAACTGCGCTTCGGCGGACATCGTTGCCGATACGGTAACCTGCGGCTCTTCCTTCCGCTTGAAGGAAGAAGCAAGCCCGATCAGCGTTCTTGCCATCAGCGGCAAGAACGAGCAGGGCTCTACCTTTGCCAAGGCCGCCGAGGGCGCGCTTTCCGGCAAGGCCTCGCTGTTCGCAGACGCCACCGGCCAGTACGGTGCTGTTGTTGCAGCGGACGGAGCGCTTGTTTGGGGCGGTTCGTACAACGTCCAGTTCGTGGATTGCTACGGCAACGTGGTAAGCCAGATGGCGGACGTGACCGACGGCCAAACCGTTGCGCTGCCCGATGCCAACAAGCTGTTCCGCGATCGCGACAGCGAGTACGTGTACACCTTCCTGGGCTGGTCTACCAACAAGGATGCTGAGAACGCCGATGTTTCGGCAACGGACACCACCATGGAGTTCGCTTCCGGTGGGGTGGCCGAGCAGACCATCACGTACTACCCGGTGTATTCCAAGGCCCACCACCAAACAACGGTAAACTTCGAGCGCTTGTGCTCTTCCGATGGCCAGCCGGTGAACGGCAATGGCAGCATCTCGGTGGAGATCGATACCGGTAAAACCGTGAAGCAGGCCATCGACGAGAACAAACTCGACCTGAGCTTTGCCCAGAGCTACAGCAAGGAGGACGGCACCAAGTACATCTTCGTTGGTTGGACGACCCGAGGCATCAACGAGTACGACTACGTGAACGCCATCGGTGGCTACTTGGACGATGGCGCTATGCGCACCATCGAGCTTTCGGCCAATGCGGTAAGCGATACAACCATCACCCTTACGGCCAATTACGTGCCGGTGAAAAGCGACCAGTACCTTGCCAAGTTCAAGGTGGGCAACATCGTGTTCGCTCAGGCCGTGAACGTGGGCGCTGCTCCTTCGTGGAAGGAAAACAGCGGCTACAAGGAGAACACCAATAACCTCAACTATCCTTCCGGCCTTATCCTGGAAAGGGTAATGCCCGATGGAGTGAGCACCCTTACTTTCAAGGGCTGGCACGCCGGTTCCAGCGATAGCCTTACCGTGCCCGATGGGCAGAAGCCCGACTACACGGCAGACGATGCGCTGAAGGGCGCCGAGGCGGGCGGTACCGTTATGTACACCGCTTGGTTCGACACCGTTAGCTCTACCTGCGCGGTTAAGCTGTGCCTTTACCAGCAGGGCGCGGACGGGAAGTTCTATTCCACCCGTACCGCGTATTCCACCAATGGCAGCGACTACTATGCGGCAACGTACGGCACCGAGCCTTCCAGCATTGTGAAGGACCTGCCGAAGAGCTTCGTGCAGGATGGCAAAACCTACACCTTCAAGGGCTGGTCGGTGCGCGACACCGACACGGAGCCCATCTGGGAGGACGGCAGCCTGCCCACGGTAACCGGTAGCGCAACCTACTGGGCTGTGTACGATGTTGCCGAGCAGAAGGTGAACGTCACCTTCATGAACGGCAGCGAAACCTATAAAACGCTTCCGGGCGTAGAGGTTTCCAAGAGCCTTGACGACATGGCGGTTGAAGCCCCGCAGCCTGCCGATGCCAACCAGGAGTTCCTGGGTTGGAACACCCAGCAGGGCGCAACTTCGGGCATGAACGCCACCGCTTCGCTGAAGGATCTGCTGGGCGGTTCGCTTACGGCGGACACCACGCAGGTAACCTTCTATGCGGTGTATGGGGAGAAATCTTCGTACAACGTAACCATGCACTACCAGTTCAAGGACCAGGCCCACACGCTTAGCGCGAAGGCCTACGACGACGGCACCGTGGTGCTTCCCTCCGACTTCAGCTACGAAAATGCTTTGGTTTACGGCAAGTACCTTGCCGGCTGGGCCACCACCGAAGGCGCAACCGAGCCCGACTTCGACCTTTCGAAGAGCAAGGTTTCCGGCAGCACCGACCTGTATGCGGTGTACAAGGACATCTCCGTCAACGCCACGCAGGGCCAGGGCGCATCCATCGATGCATCCGGTGCTTATGTGGCAACGCAGGGTGCCATCGGTGCCAGCGACGTTTCCGCCAAGATCGTGAAGGCCGATTCCATCGACAAGAACCTTGCCTCCAAGGCTTCCGGCCTGCTGAACCGCGGCAACTACACGGTAAGCCTGGGCTACAGCAACGGCTCCGAGTCCAGCACCACGCAGGTGAACGGCAACTTCGGCAACCTGAGCATTTCTATCCCGGTTGCTTCCGAGGACGCCGACCGCAACTTCCAGGTGTACTGGATCCAGGAAAACGGCACCTTCGGCGGCTTGAGCACGTCCGAGTCCACGCAAGTCGACGAGGGCAAGATCAAGGTTGAGGACGACGGCCAGGGCGGCAAGGTGCTGAAGTTCAGCATCGGCAGCTACGGCGATTCCATGTTCGGCGGCAACCTGATGGTGTGCGCCGAGAAGACCAGCCTTGAAAAGGCGCAGGACAACTACCTTACCCAGCTGAAGGAGTACTGGAACAAGCTGGGCGGCGACAACGAGGAAGACGGCATCCAGGACAACTACTCCGACGACGACTTCACCAAGTTGAAGCAGGCCTACGAAAACGGCGAGAAGGCCATCAAGGCTGCCACCAGCGAAGATGAGGCGCTTGCCGCTGCCAACGAAGCGGTGGCGAACCTCCTGGCGGTGCCCACGCGCTCCACGCTGCAGAACGCCAAGGCGTATGCGCTCGACAAGCTGGCCGACGACTTCAGCGGCTACAACAAGAGCAACTACACAGATGCCAACTGGACCCAGCTGGAGGCTGCCTACAAGGCCGCCAAGGAAAACATCAACAACGCCACCACGGCAAACGATGCCAACAGCGCATGCAACAAGGGCATCAGCGCCATGGCTTCGGTAAGCACCAAGACCGATTCCGATAGCGGCTCTGCCAGCTCCGGTTCCGGCTCTTCCGCCGCATCGGGCTCTGGCCTTAGCTCGTCTGGCGCCTCCGGCTCGGGTTCGGGCCTTGCCAGCGGCAGCGGTTCCGGCCTTTCGGGCGCATCGGGCTCCGGCCTGGAAAGCTCTTCCGGTTCGGGCCTTACCAGCCTGGGCAGCACGGTGCAGCAGATGCTGGGCGCCAAGTACGAAACCGTTACCAGCGACCTGGTAACCGAGAAGGGTCTTATCGCCACTTCCGGCGTGTACGTGAGCGAGGTCACCGACGGCGGCGCTGCCCAGAAGGCAGGTCTCGAGGTGGGCGACGTTATCACGGCCGTGAACGGCACGCAGGTTTCCTCGGTAGAGGAGCTGGAGTCTGTTTTGGCGGATGCCAAGGCGGGCGACTCGGTTGAGTTCACGGTAGACCGCAACGGCAAGAAGCTCACCCTAACCGCCACGTTGGACGAGGCTTCCGGCCTTTCGTCCGGCCTGAGCACCAACAGCGCGGGGCTTGGCTCTTCCGCTGTGGGCTCCGGCTCCGATACCGGCAGCGGGGCAGACGTGCTGAAGACCTTGCGCGACTACCTGCCTTGGGTAGTGCTTGGCCTGCTGGTGCTGCTTGCCGCAGTTGCCGGCCTGGTGTGGTGGCTGCTGCGCCGCCGCAACAACGGCTCTGAAGAAGAGCTGCTGGAAACTGAAGGCGATGCCGATTCGCAGGAAGACGCAAACACCTTCCAGTTCTAACCAACCATCCTTTCTCCTAAGGATCCCGCCCGCTTCATGCGGGCGGGCTGCCGGGGAAGGGCGCTGCCGTTAGCGCGGCGCCCTTCCCTTGGCGGGATTCACGCAAAGGACCTTATGGCTTTCATCAAGCGAAACAACAGCGAAGCCGAGCCCGACAGCTCGCTTTTCGAGTTCGATGAGGAATCGAACGCTTATGCCGAAGACGTTGACCAGGGGCACAAGGTAGACCCTCGTGCCCAGGTGGTTTTCGTTATGGGCGTTTGCCTGGTTGTGCTGTACTTCGTTTCCTTCCTGCTGCCCTCGAACGTGGGCGACGCCATCTTCGGGCTGGCGCGCATCCAAGACCATACGTACACGTTCTCGGAGTTCGTGGGGAAGGTGCAGGGCAATGCAACGGCGCTGGTTGCCATCTTCTCGGGCAACGGGCTCTCGGTTGCCTCGGCGCATACCACGAACCTCTTCAAGCTCATCGTGGTGGGCCTGGCGGGCGCCGGGCTGGCGCTTACGGGCGCCATCTACCAAGGGGCGTTCAAGAACGCGCTTGTTTCCCCTTCCACGCTGGGCGTTATGACCGGCGCCAGCTTCGGCACCATGATGTGGGTGGTGCTGTTCGGCGGCGACTTGGTGCTGGGCAACTGGATGAGCGGCGCCTGGCGCGAAGAGAACGTGCAGGCAAGCGGCGGTATTTTGGGCTACTTCACCGACACGTACGGCCCGGCGCTTATATCGTTCTGCGGCTGCTTGGTGGTGGTTGGCCTGGTGCTTTTGGTGGTGAAGCTTTCCCGCGGCGGCACCAGCGCCATCGTGCTCATAATCTCGGGCCAGATGATAGCCGGCGTTCTGGGCGCCATCAGCAGCGCCATAACGTACTACTACACAGAAACCGACCCGTACGGCCGTACCGCCGAAATGCTGCAGAACCTGCAGGTGGCCAGCTTCTGGCGCACGTTCACCCTGTTCGATGTGGTGGCGCTGGTGGTGCCTTTGGCCATCACCTTCGCCGTGGTGATGGCGCTGCGCCAGAAGATGATGATGCTCTCGCTGGACGAAGCCGAGCAGCGCACCCTGGGCGTGGAAACCAGGCGCGTGCGCGTTGCCGTGGTGGCGCTGTGCACCCTGCTTACCGCCATCGTGGTTTCCTTCTGCGGGGTGGTGGGCTTCGTGGGCTTTTTGGTTCCGCACTTGGCGCGGCGCATGGTGGGGCCCAACTTCAAGTACCTGCTTCCCGCCGCCACGGTGCTGGGCGCCATCTTCGTGTTGGGCGCCTACACGCTGGTGGATTTCATCTATTCCGATTTGGACGACATGGTGGGCATGTTCATTTCCATGGGCGGTGCCGTGGTGTTCCTGGTTACCGCCATTCGCGGCAAGGGGGTGAGCTTGGGTGGCTTCCGATAAGCAGAACATGCGCGGCAGCGGCACCACCGCTGCCCAGATAGCGCGCTTCGGCGTGCGCCGTGCCCGTGCGGGCGCGGGTGGGGGCATGCCTGGGCGCATGACCTTGGCCGAAACCAACAAGCTGCTTACCGCCGAGCGCGGCGTGCTGCGCCGCAAGGTGCTTGTAAGCCTGGGCGTGCTGGCGGTTCTGGTGTTCGTTTCCCTGGGCATAATGGGCGCGCAGGGCCAGTACTACGCCGACGTTACCGGCTACCAGGTGCTAAGCCCCCTGCAGGTTGCCAACGCCCTGTGGTGCAACCTCTACGACGTGCTGGCCCGGGCAACGCACTTGTTCCCCGAGCATTCCGCCAACTGGATAACCCAGAACGCGCCGGGCTACTACGCGGTAGTGGAGCGCGCCGGCGTCGTGGGCATCACGCTGGTGTGCGCGGTGCTGCTGTCCGTTTCTGGCGCGCTGTACCAGGCGGTGTTCCGCAACCCCATTGCCGGCCCGGGCATGCTGGGCGTGGGTAGCGGCGTTTCGCTGGGCATCATGGTGCTGGTGTACGTGTACAACTTCCAGGCTTCCGGCATGCTGGTGGAACGCTACGCGCTGTGCTACCTGCTGGGCGGCGCCATCTTGCTGTTCGTTATCCTGCTGGGGCGCAAGCTTTCCGGCCCGGGCAGGCCGTTCGACATCGTAACCATGCTGCTGGTGGGATCCATCCTGTCGCAGCTGCTGGGCTTCGTAGTGAGCTACGTAACGCTCTACGTCATGGACCCGAACGACTACAACCTGTTCTACGAGCTTTCCCAGATGCTCACGGTAGACGCCACGCCCATAAGCTGGGTGTTCCTTCTTGCGGCAACGGTTATCTCGCTGGCGCCGGTGTGGCGCATGCGCTTCAAGCTGAACGCGCTTTCGTTCGACGAGCAGGAAGTGCGCCTTATGGGCATCGACCCTTCGCGCATGCGCGCGCTGGCGTTGGTGTGCGGCGCCATCATGATCTTGGCGGCGCAGATCCACATCGGCGCGGTGGGCATGGTTTCGCTTATCGTGCCGTTCCTTGCGCGCAGCTGGTTCGGGGTGGAGTTCCGCAAGCAGCTGGCGGGCAACGTGTGCATCGGCACCGTTCTGCTTCTGGCGTGCCGCGACATAGTGGACCTTATCCCGTTCGTGGGCAACGGCATAGCCATAGGCTCGGCGGTTGCCGTGGTGGCCTTGCCGCTGTTCCTGTTCATTGTTGCCAAGAACCTAAGGGGTTGGGAATAGATGAGACTGCAACTAACCGATGTGGCGGTGGGCTACGAGCCCGGCAAGCCCATTCAGAAGAACGTGAACTTCAGCGTAGAGGGCGGGCAGGTGTGCTGCATCTTGGGCCCCAACGGCTGCGGCAAGACCACGCTGGTGAAAACCATCCTGGGCATGATGCCGGCGCTGGGCGGTGCCATCACCTACAACGGCGACGACATCACCAAGTGGAGCGCCGCGAAGCTTTCTTCGGTCATCGCCTACGTGGCGCAGGGGCACGATAGGCCCTTTCCCTTCCAGGTGAAGGACGTGGTTATGCTGGGCCGCGTTTCCAAGGTGCGCCGTGGCGGCGTGCCTACCGAGGAAGACCACAACATCGTGGAAAACGCCATGCAGGCCATGGGCATATGGCACCTGCGCGACATGCCCTATTCCGACATTTCCGGCGGCGAGCTGCAGATGGTGATGTTCGCCCGCGCTTTGGCCCAGCAGCCCAAGCTGCTGATATTGGACGAGCCCACGGCGGCGCTGGACTACGGCAACGCCGTGCGCGTTATCGGCAAGGTACGCCAGCTGGCGGCCCAGGGCTATGCCGTGGTGATGATCACCCACAACCCCGACCACGCGTTCATGACGGGCGCGAATGTGGCGCTGTTCACGCGCGCCTTCCCCATGCGGTTCGGCTCGGCGATGGACATCATCACCCGGCAGAACATCAAGGATGCCTACGGCATCAACGTGAAGCTGGTGGAATTCGTGCACGACAACCAAGAGTACATGCGCATGTGCGCCCCCGAGTTCGGCGGGCTTGAATGCGATGAACCAAGCGAAGAAGCAAGCGAAAAGCAAAGCGAAGATTCGGGCGAGGCCCGTGATGGAAAGGATATGCAATGATCGAACAGTCCCAGGCCGCCAAGGCGAAGGAAACCTTGGAAAGCATCGTGAACAACGTGGAAACCGTTATCGTGGGCAAGCGCGAGCAGGTTGAGCTCGTAACGCTGGCGCTGGTTGCCCGCGGCCATGTTCTGCTGGAAGACTATCCGGGCACGGGCAAGACCTCGCTGGCGTTGTCGCTGGCCAAGAGCATCGAATCCACGTTCAGGCGCATCCAGTTCAACCCCGACCTTATGCCCACCGACATCACGGGCACTTCCATCTACAACGAGGAAACCAAGAAGTTCGAGTTCCATCCCGGCGCCATCATGGGCAACATCGTGCTGGCCGACGAGATCAACCGCGCGCCCGCCAAGGCGCAGGCCGCGCTGCTGGAGGCCATGGAAGAACGCCAGGTTACGGTAGACGGCAACACCTACAAGCTGGAAGACCCGTTCATCGTTCTGGCCACGCAGAACCCCATCGAGCAGATGGGCACGTTCGATTTGCCCGAGGCGCAGATGGACCGCTTCATGATCAAGCTTTCGCTGGGCTATGCCAGCATGGACGAAGAGGTGAGCGTGGTGCTGGGCATTGATGCGGCCAAGGCGGCGCTTGCCCCAGTGGTTTCCTGCCAGCAGGTGGTGGAGTGCATCAACCTGGCAAGCCAGGTAACCGTTTCGCAGGAAGCGGCGCAGTACGCCGTGATGATTGCCACCGCAACGCGCAATTCCGAGGAAACGGTGCTGGGCGCCAGCCCCCGTGGCTCCATCGCGCTGGTGCGCATGGCGCAGGCCAACGCCCTTCTGCGCGGCCGCACCTACGTGATGCCCGACGACATCAAGTACCTGGCGCCGTACGTTCTGGCGCACCGCATCTCGCTGAAGAGCAGCACGTACAGCGAAGGCCGCACGGCCGAAGACGTTATCAACTCCATCGTGGAATCGGTGGCAGTGCCCAACGCAACCGCGGCCCAGGCATAAAGAGGCGCCTGCGTTATGTCCGATAAACCCAACAACAAGCCTGCGGGCGCCAGCCCCCGGCCGCCGCGCAGGGCGGGCTCGCCCCGTCCCGCGGGCGCAACCGGCGCCAGCCCCAGGCCGCCTGCAGGAAAGGTGCGCCCCCCGCGCAAGGCCGCAGCCGCCGGTAGCGGCAAGGCTGCGGGCACAAAGGCTGCGAGCACGAAGCGTCCGGCCGCGCAGGGTGCTGCGGCTTCCAAGGCCGCGAGCGCGAAGGCCGTCCCGACGAGCGCCAAAGCTGCGTCCGCGAGTGCGCCCAAGGCGCAGGCCGCTGCCCCCGGCGCAACCGGCGCGGCGAAGAAGCCGGCGCAGAGTGCCGC
>CAVHGQ010000001.1:19731-29068 GCA_963635335.1 Candidatus Melainabacteria bacterium
GCCTGTTCGCCAAGAAAGACGATGCCCCCGCAACCGAGAAGGGCGTTCCCGACCCGCAGTGGGAGCGCACCCCGGCCGAAGCCAAGAAGGCCCGCCGCGCGCTGGTGGGCAGGGTGGTGGCCTGCGCTGCCGTGCTTGCCATCACGCTGCTTTTGGCCCTTGCCGTGGGCGATGCCGACTACCACGCAACCGCCATCGGATGGCTGCCGTTCATCTGCTGCGTTACCGCCATCGTGCTGGCGTTCGCCTATGCGCAGGTGCTGCGCCGCAGCCTAGTGATGGAGGAAGTTGCCGAGGTAGGCAGCTGCCAGCGCGGCCGTGCCGTGCGCTTCGCCGTGCGCTTCCGCAACACGTGCCCGCTGTTCTACACGCGCATCGAGGCGCACTTCTTCGTAAGCGACCTGTTCGGCAACCGCGCCGGCGCCAGCACCACCACCTTGGCGCTGTGCCCGTTCGAGGAATACGAGATGGGCTTCAGCACGCGCTTCGAGCACATCGGCGTGTACCGCGCCGGGCTGGACAGCGTTACCGTCACCGACTTCCTGCGCCTGTTCTCCTTCACCGTGAAGGCGCCCAAGCGCACGTTGGTGCAGGTCACGCCCCAGCTGGTGGAAATGGGCGCGCTGCATCTTTCCAACGAGGCCATAACCGAGACCACCCGCGCCAAGCGCACCGTACTGGCCGATTCCACCAACTACGCCGGCGTGCGCGAGTACGTGAAGGGCGACCCGCTGAAGACCATCCATTGGAAGCTCTCTGCCAAGCAGCGCAAGTACTACACGCGCATCTACGAGGCCTACACCAACATGGGCGTGGATGTGGTGCTGGACTTCACCGGCCCGGTGCGCACGCCCGACGAGATGATGGGCATGTTCGACTGCGTGGTGGAAACGGGCCTTTCGGTGGCCCGCTACGCCCGCGAGCACGGCATCGACGTGCAGCTGCATTGGGTGGACCGCAACGGTCGCACCTGGAGCAAACCGGGCATAACCGAGGCGGAGATGCCCGCCATGATCGCCGACATGCCGCTGTTCAGCAGCGACGAGGAGCACCGCATCGAGGCGCTCGACCTGGTGAAGCATCTGGCCGGCTCCAAGCGATCGCAGGGCAACCTGGTGGTTTGCTCGGCGAACCCGCAGGCCGACTTGCTCACCGCGTTGATATCGGCCAAGGAGCGCCGCCATGCGCCCGTGCTGTTCGCCGTTGTTCCCAAGCGCATGGAGCAGCGCGACCGCGAGATTTGGGCGGCGCCGTTCGCGCGCCTGGACAATGCCTCGGTGGGGTACCGCATCCTTGCCGAGTCCACCGAGATAGGGGAGGCGAGGTAGATGGCATTCTCTGTTCCAAGCAAGCGCCTGGATTCGTTCCTGCGCTCCAACGGCCCCGACTTCCTGTTGGTGCTGGTTGCCGCCGCGGCGCTGACGTTCGTGGTTTCCTATGCCTTCAACAGCGCGCCCGACTACCGCGGCAACGTGGGCGTTATCGCGCTCATCGTTGTGCCCGTGCTGGTGTGCCTGTACGCCGGCTCGTGGAGCAAGCGCGCGGTGCCGTATTCCGCCGCTGCCACGGTGGTGGTCTCGCTGGTGGTGCTGGGCATTGCCACGGCGGCTTCGCCCGACGGCGCCCTGTTCGTCGACGGCTCCATCAACGACTCGGCCGAGAACTACACGGTGTTCGCCCTGGTGGCCATCGCTACCACGGTAGTCACCTTCCTGCTCACGCGGCGCACGGTGGGCTTGGTGGTTGGCTTGGTTGTGGGCGCGTTCGCCTGCGGCGCGGTGCAGTACTTGTACCGCGACTTCCTTACCGCGCAGCCGGGCATTCCTGCAACCATGGTGTTCCTGGGGGCCACGGTGGCGCTGTTCTGCTACCAAACCTACAAGCAGTCGGTGTACTCGGCCGCGCGAGTGAAGAAGACCGCCTTCGCGGGGATGTTGGGCTATTCGGCCGTGCTTTCCCTGGTGTGCGTGCTGGTTGGCCTGGGCGTGTTCGCCGGCATCATCAGCGGGCTGGGGCTTACCACCCCCGACATCCGCCCGTTCGAGCGCTATGCCGCCGCGCCGGTGGAAGAGCACAACGAGTCGTACTCCGACAAGGACCAGGAAAGTGACCAGACGTCGGACCAGACCAACGACCAGGAAGGCGTAACCAACCAGGATGCCCAGGGCTCCGGAACCAGCATGTTCTCGGGCGAGGGGCTGCTGGAAAGCCCGCTTGGCGCCATGGTGCAGCAGATGACGGGCTATTCCTACGACAGCTCGGACGAGTCGCGCCAAGAGGTTACCTACCTCATCCTCACCATCACCGAGATCCTTATCGCCCTTGCGGTGATTGCGCTTATCGTGGCGGCTATCCTGTTCCAGCGCTATCGCCGCAAGCTGCGCCTGAAGCGCATGGCTGATTTGCCCCTGGCGCAGCAGACGGCGCAGCTGTACGCGTTCTTCATGGGACGCTTCGCTCGCATGAAGATACGCAAGCCCGAGGCGCTTACCCCGCTGGAGTTCGCGCTGGGCTTCGAAGAGGCGCTCGAGCCGTTCGAAAAGGGCACGGGCGGTGTGACGTTTGCGCAGATCACCGGTTTGTACATGGACGCAACCTGGGGCGGCCTGGAGGTTTCCCAGGAAGATTTCGACCAGGTGGTCGCATATTACGAGCAGTTCTTCCGCAACGCGCGGGAGTATGTGGGCTGGCCCAAGTGGATACTGGGCAAGTTCTGGCGGATTTAGAAGGGAATCAACATGTTCGAGAACGAAAAGCTTGCTTACGAAAACGGCGAGTGCGCCACGGTTTCAGTGGCCGACTGGGTGCTGTACGACCTTATCAAGCTGCTGTACTTCATCCCGGTGGTGGGCTTCATCGCCGCCATCGCGCTCTACATCGTTATCGGCGCCAACAAGAAGGGCACGCCTTCCATCCAGAACCGCGTTATCACCGACTTCATCTGGATCGGCGTCGAGCTGGTTCTGACCATCGTGTTCGTGGTGCTTCTGCTTACGCAGGTGGTTAGCCTGCAGGCCCTGCTTGCCGCCGTCGGCCTTCGCCAGGCGTAAAGGGGCGCGCTGATGGGATTCCTCATTGCCCTTGCGGTTATTGTCCTGCTGGCGTTCATCGCTATTGCGGTGTGCGCCAGCCGCTACTACGTGGGGGCGTTCGCCCGTGCCACCAAGCTCGATTTCCTGGCGATGGTGCGAAGCCCCAAGGCCCTGCTCCAGCACCGGCTGGCGCAGCGCATTGGGAAGGCGTGCGGCAAGCAGGGCTGCGACCTGCTGTTCAACGTGCGCGTTCCCAAGGCCGACGGAACGTTCCTGAAGGCCGATGTGGTGGCGGTGCTTGCCGGCGGCGTGTACGTGCTCTCGCTTATGCAGGGCAGCGGGCGCGTGATGGGCAAGGCCGAAGAGCCTTCGTGGCTCATGGTTCCCTCGCGCCGTAAGGACGAGGGCGAGTACCTGATAGACAACGCGCTGACCCCGGTGCGCGAGTGCGCTTCGGCGCTTTCCGCCTACCTGCAGATGAAGGGCATCGAAGGCGTTGCCGTGCGCGCTGCGGTGGTGTGCGCGCCGCGCTTGGACTGCTCGGGGCTGGATTGCCCCGATGTGGTCGGGTTCAAGGCGGCCATGGGGCTGTTCGGGGGCGGCTCTGGCGAGGCCGCTGCTGAAGGCGAGTCAGCCGATGGCGGGTTGGCTGAGAGCGGCGCTGCCGAAGGTTCTGCTGAGGGCGAGGGCGGCCAGCTGGACGCTTCCGCCCGTAGGCAGATCGCTCGCACGGTGCACGTGTGGGCGCTTTCCAAGGAAGCGGTTGCCACCGCCACAGCCCGCGATGCCACGGCGGCTGCCCAGCACGCGTTCGACACGCTGCGCGGCGCGGTTCCCCAAACCAGCCGCGCCGACGTGGCCAGTGCCGACCTTATCCGCCGTGCCGACCGCATCGCGGCCGAGAAGGGCGACTTCGACGGCATGGTATGGGACCGCGTGCTGGAGATCGGCGACCGCCTGCTGGTGGAGCCCGACCAGGAAACCCGCGCCGACCTGGTTGCCGAGCTGCACCTTATCGCCCGCACCAGCGTTTCCCTTTCGCGCCGGTTGGGCATTCCCATGGAAGCCGCCGGCACTTCTGCCGTGAATGAGCTGGCAGTGGGGGCAACGCGCCCTGCTGCGGAAGGCGAAGGCGGCTGGAGCCGCTCCATCGTGGACGAGGCGTTGAAGGATGCCGACGCCGATGCCCAGCGCATGGATTTGGACGAGTCCGACCTGTTCCGGGGGCTGAAGCCGCGCAGCTTCTCCATCCCCGGGGAAGGGGAGCGCACCAAGATGGATTACTAGGCCGCGAGTTGGCGCGCGGCGTGCGGCGGGCGGTGGGTCTGCCGGCGCTTGCCGGTTCGTTGTGGCAGCCGCCGCTTCCCGGGTTGTTCCAGGCCGCTTTTCCGCACTGCCGGCCTGTGCGTATGGGCGGAAAATGTAGATTGCCCCGTAGCATTCGGCGCGATGTTAGACTAGCCGAGTATTTTTATGTCCAAAACCGAAAGAATGTCTCTATATGGATCTCGCAAAACAGGCACAGATTATCGACAACATCCACGAAACGCTTAGCCAGTATGTTGGCCAGAAGCTGAAGGTTCGCGCCAACATGGGCCGCTCCAAGATCGTGGAAAGCGAAGGCGAGCTGAAGCAGGTTCACCCGCAGCTGTTCATCATGGAAGTGCAGCGCAAGCGCGGCACCGCTGCCCGTCAGTCGTACCAGTACGTCGATGTGCTTACCGGCATGGTGGAGCTTACGCAGGATGGCCAGCCCATCTTCGGCAACTTCATCGAGGAAGATGCGCCTGAAGAGCCCGCACCCGCCGCGAAGGTCGAGCTGTAAGTAGGGCCGTAGGCGGCTCGTAGGGGCTTGCAGCCAAGGCTCAAGCCTGGGTTGCGGCAAGGCTTAAGGCCAGGTCGCAGCTTTGTTTGAGGCCAGCCCGCAGCCGCCCGCAACCCCGCGTGAAACCGGCCAACGGTTTTTGCCGAAAACCTGTTGACGGGCTTATCGGTTCTGGTAATATAAATCCTCGCTGAAGCGATCAGCGCTTCGGGCGGTTAGCTCAGGGGGAGAGCGCCACCTTGACACGGTGGAGGTCACTGGTTCGATCCCAGTATCGCCCACCATCTATTTCAGCCTGGAAGGTGTCAACTTCCAGGCTTTTTTATTTTGCGGCCCGCTCTGGCGGCCCGGTTGCCCTGGCAGGCAGGGCAGGGAGGAAAGCGATGCACACCAACATATCCTTGCAGCAGCTGCGCTACATCATCGAGGTGGCGGAATGCGGCTCCATCAATGCCGCCAGCCAGCAGCTCTACGTTTCCCAGCCTACGCTTTCCACCACCATCAAAGACACCGAGCAGGAACTGGGCATTTCCATCTTCAACCGCACCAACCGCGGCATCACCCTTACCAACGAGGGCACGGAGTTCATCGGCTACGCGCGCCAGATCTTGCAGCAGTTCGACCTGTTCGAGGCGCGCTACTCCAATTCCGCCAGCACCGCGGCGGGTAGGCTGTGCGTTTCCTCGCAGCATTACGCCTTCTGCGTGCACGCCTTCGTGGACTTGGCGGAAGAATATGACGAGGAAGAGTACAACTTCTCGCTGCGCGAAACGCGCACGGCGGAAGTGATCGAGGACGTGAAGGAATTCCGCAGCGAGATTGGCGTGCTGTACCTTTCCGAGTTCAACCGCAAGGTGCTTACCAAGGCGTTCACCGACGCCGGCCTTACCTTCACCCCGCTGTTCGAGGCGCACCCGCACGTGTTCGTGGGGCAGAACCACCCGCTTGCCGGGCGCACCAGCCTGAAGCCCGAGGACCTGGAAGACTACCCGCGCTACTCGTTCGAGCAGGGCAGCAACAACTCGTTCTTCTTCTCTGAAGAGCCGCTTTCCCACCTGCCGCACAAGCAGAACATCACGTACTACGACCGCGGCACGCTCACCATTTTGCTGAACCGCCACAACGGCTACACCATTTCCACCGGCGTGCTTTCCGGCGAGATGGCCGAAGACGTGTGCGCCATCCCGCTCGAGGTGGACGAGACCATGACGGTTGGCTACCTGTACCACGCCGAACGCCCGTTTTCGCCCCTGGCTCAGCGCTACATCGAGAAGCTGCGCGCCTACATCGAGGACAACCCCACGGTAACCACCTACTACCCAGTGGACTAGCGCCGGAAGCGCCGGCTGGCGGTGCGGTAGAATGGTGCCACCGCAGAGAGCTGGGAGGCTGCTATGGAACTGGAGCGAATCGCCACGAACACGTACGACTTCGAGAACGTGCGCAGGACAAGGCTCACCTACGTCGACAAGACGGGGCTGCTCTATCCGCTCGTGAACGAGTCCATCGGCAACCAGTTCTTCCTCTCGCGTCCGCGCCGCTTCGGCAAGTCGCTTCTGTGCTCTACCATCCAGAAGCTTTTCGAGGGCAGGCGCGATCTGTTCGAAGGCCTTGCCATCGACTCGCTGCCGTGGGATTGGTCGAAGACGTACCCTGTGCTGCGCCTGGACATGAGCCTGTGCTCGGGCGAGACCCTTGAAGAGGTTGAGACGTCTGTGGAGTCAACCCTTCGCCGTGAGTCGAAGAGGCTCGGTGTGCCTCTGCAGGAAACAGGGAACCTTCGCGACCGCTTCGCCGCACTTGTCGAGGATGTTGCGGCTACCGGGGAAGATGGCAGGCTCGTCCTGCTCATCGACGAGTACGACAAGCCGCTCACGCGTTGGGTAGGCGAGCCCGAGGTTCTGCCCTTCCAGGCATTCCTCAAGTCGTTTTATTCCGTGGTCAAGCTCACCGAGGCCAAGCAACGCTTCTGCTTTATGACGGGCGTTTCGAAGTTCTCGAAGGTGTCCATCTTCTCGGATCTGAACAACCTCACCGACATAACGATGAGCCCGTATGCCACGACTCTGCTGGGCTATACCCACGATGAGGTGCGTGCGTGCTTCCCGAAACGGCTCGCTGCCCTTGCGGAAAAGATGGGAACCGATGTCGATGGCGCCTTCTCTGAGTTGGCGAACCTGTACGACGGATACTGCTTCGATGAGCAAATGGTGCGCGTGTTCAACCCGGTTTCCCTGGGAGGCGCGCTGCGCGATATGACCCTGCGCTCCTATTGGTTCGAGACGGGCACGCCAGGTTGGCTCATGTCCTATGCGAAGAAGGCGCCGATCGACGTCGACAACCTGGAAATTTATGAGTCGGAGCTTGGTACTTTCGAGCCCGCGGCTCCCTATATGCCCGCTGTCCTTTTCCAGACCGGCTACTTCACCATCGCTGGTTTCGAAGATGTCGGCCGTGCGCGTACATATCAGATGAAGTTCCCCAACCATGAGGTGCAGGATGGCTTCTCAACCTGGCTCGCCGAGACGTACACGCAGACGCTCCAGGGCGAGACCAGCGGTTGGGCCCTTGCCTGCCATCGCGCCGTGAAAGCTGGTGATGTCGAGGGATTCGTCGCTGCGCTCGAGAGCTTCTTCTCGTCCATTGGCTACGACCTTTCCGACCGGCTTTCCGAGCAGGCCTATCAATGCGTCGCCGTGGCGATACTGCGCTTCATCGGTATCTACCTTGATACCGAGGTCACTACCTCGCGCGGCCGCATCGACATGGTGATGCATTCGCCGGGGCACACCATCGTCATGGAGGTGAAGGTAGCCTCGGGCGATGCTGCAGGGGAGCGGGCGGCGGCTGCTGCCATCGCGCAGATACGTGATCGCGGCTACGCTGAGCCGTACCGGTGCTCTGGCGACGAGGTGCAGCTTCTCGGCATAGCCTTCAACTGCGATACCCACAACGTGGGCGCCTGGATTGTCGAGCCCCTGTAGGTTTCGGCGTCTAAGGTTTTCCCGGCGGGCGCGGATGATCGCCTTGCGGCGCATCGGGGCAGCGTCTTAATGGCATGGCTTCGGCCGTGCGCTGCGAGCCCGCTCGTTGCGTGAGGTTTCGGGGACTCGTAGCGTTGATGCGGCAATGCGAGCTCTCGTTCTTCCCGCCTTTCGCCTTTCTGGAGAAGAATGGCATGGGGAAAGGATTAAGGTGCGCTTTATTCTTCCGTTCGCCGATACGAGCCTGCCGTTCCCGTGGTGAAAACCGCCGCGCCCACTATACTTTGCACTGTTGTGTCTGCCCTCACTTGTTGGGGGCAGTTCTCATTTAATTGTTGAATATCCCTTATTATTGAGTAAGGACAAAGAGCCGTCCGGCACGCTGGCTGCTAGGTTGAGCCCCGTTCAAGGGCAGTGCAGCGGGCCGGCGGAACAAGGAAGGGAGGAGCGTTGGCAACGCTGTCAGTTGAGCCCCGATCTGCCGCCGACGCAAAGATCGAATCCTACCTCTCGCGCTTCGAGCGCAGGGTGGAAGCCACACCGCCCGGGCAGTGCCCGCTGGCGTTCCAGGCATCGTTTTTGGAGGCGGGCGCGCTGCAAACCTGCGGCAAATGCGTTCCCTGCCGCGATGGCCTGCCCAAACTCGCTGAAATGATGCGCTCCCTTTCGGAGTGCCGCGCAACCGCCGAAACCGTGGAAACCATGCGCACGTTGGCGCAGATGATCCGCGACACGTCCGACTGCGCCATCGGCTACGAGGCCGCCCAGGCCGCGCTCGACGCCATGGACACCTTCGCTTCCGAGGTTGAAGCGCACGTTTCCAATCACGCCTGCAGCGCTGGCATGGGCCAGAGCGTGCCGTGCGAAACCATGTGCCCTGCCCATGTGAACGTTCCCGCCTACATCGCCATGGTGGGCGAAGGCGACTATTCCGGTGCGGTTCAGATGATCCGCAAGGACAACCCGTTCCCCACGGCCTGCGCGCTGGTGTGCGAGCACCCGTGCGAGAAGCGCTGCCGCCGCATCCTTATCGACGCGCCGCTTAACATCCGCGCCATCAAGAAATATGCGGTAGACAATGCCGCGGCCGACAAGGTTCCCACCCCCAAGCGCCTTCCCGACACCGGCAAGCGCATCGCCGTTATCGGCGGCGGCCCTTCCGGCCTTACGTGCGCCTACTTCAGCGCATTGATGGGGCACAAGGTTACGGTGTTCGAGATGCATCGTGCCATGGGCGGCATGATGCGCTACGGCATTCCCGCTTACCGCTTCCCGCGCCAGCGCCTGGACGAGGACATCAACGCCATCCTCTCGGTGGGCAACATCGATGTCGAGTACAACACCTATGTCGATGAAGCCGCCATGCGCCGCATCGCCGACGAGTACGATGCCGTCTACGTTGCCATCGGCGCGCATACCGGCAAGACGCTTCGCTTGGACAACTCCGATGCCGAAGGCGTTTACAGCGCCGTTGAGCTGCTGGGGCAGATCGGCGA
>CAVHGQ010000001.1:29297-32591 GCA_963635335.1 Candidatus Melainabacteria bacterium
GCGGGGCACTGCACCGCGCTTATCACCCAGCCGCAGATGATCGGCCCGGTGAAGGGCGGTCGTCCGGCTCCGGTTACCGCTTCCAAGCCCCAGCGCCGCATCCCTGCCGACGTGGTGCTCATCGCGGTTGGCCAGGACATCGTGTCCGAGCCCTTCGCGGCGTTCGGCATGGAAACCAACTGGGGCAAGTTCGTTGCCAACGGCGAGCTTGAATCGCCTGGGCTGCCCGGCGTGTTCGTCGGCGGCGACTGCCAGAGCGGCCCTTCCACCGTTATCAAGGCCATCGGCGCCGGCAAGGTTGCCGCGCGCAACATCGACGAGTACCTGGGCTTCCACCATACCCTCAACATCGACGTCGAGGCTCCCGTTCCCGTACAGAACGATCGCACGCCGAAGGGCCGCGTGGAAATCGCCGAGCGCCCCGCTCGCGAGCGCAAGTGCGACTTCGAGGGCGTTGAGCTGGGCATGAGCCTGGAAGAGGCGCAGCAGGAATGCGGCCGCTGCTTGCGGTGCGACCACTTCGGCGCCGGCGTTCAGGTAGGGGGCAGGGTTCAGTATGTCTAACCCCCAATCTGCCGTGCAGCCGTGCTGTGCCGCCAAGGCGGTTGCCCTTACCGTGAACGGCAAGCAGGTAACCGCCCCCGAAGGCGCTACCATCCTCGAGGCGGCGAAGCTGGTCGGGGTGCACATCCCCACGCTGTGCTACCTGAAGGAGCGCAGCAACATCGCCTCGTGCCGCATCTGCGTGGTGGAGGTTGAAGGGCTGGAAAGCCCGGTGCCGGCATGTTCCACGCCGGTGCGCGAGGGCATGGTTGTGGTAACCGAGTCCGAGCGCATCACGAGCTACCGCCAGATTGCCATGGACCTTATCCTTTCCGACCACGGCTTCAACACCACCAACCACTGCCTTTCCTGCAAGAAGAACGGCGGATGCGAGCTTCAGTCCGTTGCCCGCGAGCTGGGCGTGATGGAGCCCACGTTCGGCGAGCAGACCGCGTGCAAGCCCGTGTTCGATTCCAATCCGTTCATCAGCTTCGACTCCAACCTGTGCATTCGCTGCCAGCGCTGCGTGGGCGCCTGCAACAATGCGGCGGGCAATCACACCCTGCATGCGTCGAAGCGCGGGCTGCGCACCAGCATCGAGGCGCCCTTCGGCCCCGACTGGAAATCCACCCATTGCGAATCGTGCGGCAACTGCGTTCAGGCGTGCCCCACGGGCGCCCTTACCATGAAGCGCCGCACGGAGTACCGCGAATGGGAAGTGCAGCGTGTGCTTACCACGTGCCCCCATTGCGCTACGGGCTGCCAGTACAACCTTGTTGTGAAGAACGGCAAGATCGTTGACACCGAAGCGGTGGACAGCCCCTCCAACCACGGGCTGCTGTGCGTGAAGGGTCGCAGCGGATGCTTCGACTTCGTGCATTCGCCCGATCGCCTTACCACGCCGTTGGTGCGCAACGCCGAATCCGGCGAGCTTGAGCCCGCTTCCTGGGACGAGGCGCTGAGTTTGGTGGCTTCGAAGATGGGCGCCTTGCGCGACGAGTTCGGCGGGCAGGCGCTTGCCGCGTTCGCGTGCGCGCGTTCCGCCAACGAGGACATCTACATGCTGCAGAAGATGGCGCGCACGGTGTTCAAGACCAACAACGTGGACAACTGCGCCCGCGTGTGCCACGGCCCCTCGGTTGCCGGCCTTGCGCAGACCCTTGGTTCCGGCGCCATGACCAACCCCATCACCGACATCGCGCAGAACGCCGAGGTCATCATGCTGGTGGGCTCGAACCCCGAGGAAGCTCACCCGGTGTTCGGCATGCAGATCCGCGAAGCGGTGGAAAACGGCACGAAGCTCATCGTGGTGGACCCGCGCGATATCGGCCTTACCAAGATCGCCGATGTGCACCTGAAGTTGAAGCCCGGCACCAACGTGGCGTTCTCGAACGGTATCGCCCGTGTGCTCATCCACGAGGGGCTTATCGACGAGGAGTTTATCGCCACCCGTTCCGAGGGCTTCGATGACTTCAAGGAAATGGTGGAAAAGTACACGCCGGAATACGTGGCTGACATCTGCGAGATAAACCCCGAAGACCTTGTTTTCGCGGCGAAGCTCTACGGCCAGGCCAACGCGGCGGCCATCGTATACTGCCTGGGCGTTACCGAGCACACCAGCGGCACCGAAGGCGTTATGTCGCTTTCGAACCTGGCCATGATCACGGGCAACTTCGGCAAGCCCGGCTGCGGCGTGAACCCGGTTCGCGGCCAGAACAACGTGCAGGGTGCGTGCGACATGGGTGCCACTCCTGCCGATTTCCCCGGTTACCAGAAGCTTGCCAACGCCGAGGTGATGGAGCGCTTCGAGAAGCATTGGGGCGTGGAGATTCCCAAGTGGAAGGGCACCTATGCCACCGAGTGCTTCCCCAAGATGATCTCGGGCGACATCAAGGGCCTGTTCATCTTCGGCGAAGACCCGGTACGCACCGACCCGGATACGCACCACGTTATCAAGGCGCTGGAGTCGCTGGACTTCCTGGTGGTGGACGACCTGTTCCTTACCGAAACGGCCAAGTACGCCGATGTCGTGCTGCCCGGCCGCAGCTACGCGGAAAAGGAAGGCACGTTCAGCAATACCGAGCGCCGCGTGCAGCGCATCCGCACGGCGGTGACCATCCCTGGCACGCGCTTGGACACCGACATCTTCATCGACATCATGAACCGCATGGGCTACCCCCAGCCGCAGCTTACCAGCGCGCAGATCATGGACGAGATCGCCGAGCTGACGCCCAGCTTCCACGGCATCAGCCACGAGCGCTTGGATTCCGCGGAGGTTGCGGGTCAGGGCCTGTGCTGGCCCTGCCTGGGCAAGGACCATCCCGGCACGCCCATCATGCATGTCGGCAAGTTCAGCCGCGGGCTGGGCATCTACTCGCTGGCGGAGTACATCCCCGCCGCCGAGCTGCCCGACGAAGAGTACCCGCTGATGCTTACCACCGGGCGCATCCTGTACCACTACAACGCCACGGCCATGACCGACAAAACCCCTGGCCTGAACGAGATCTGCGGAAGCTCGTTCATCGAGATCAACGACCAGGATGCTGATAAGTTGGGCATCGTCGACGGCGAGAAGATCTGCGTGGAAAGCCGCCGCGGCAAGATCCAGACCACCGCGCGCGTTTCGGGCAAAACCAACCCGGGGCAAACCTGGATGCCCTTCCACTTCCAGGACGGCAACGCCAACTGGCTTACCAGCGACGGGCTCGACCGCATCTGCTCCACGCCGGAATACAAGGTGTGCGCCGTAAG
>CAVHGQ010000002.1:0-29100 GCA_963635335.1 Candidatus Melainabacteria bacterium
ACGTTTCTGGAGACGCCCATCTGCGCGTTCAGGACAACTTGGGTTTTGGGTATGTGCGCCTTAAGGCCGCCGAGGCTCAGCGCAGGCAAGCCAAGCAGGATATCCGTTGCTTCGAGGATGTGGCAATCGAGATGCTGCGCAATTCGCGCGATGCTCACGCGCGGATGATCTTCTTGGCTACCTGGACGGAAGGGAGCCATCGGCTGCTGACCATGCTCGATGATGGCGACGGTGTCCCCGAATCGATGCATGACACCATCTTCGAGCCGTTCGTAACCTCCAAGCTCGATTCGTTCCGTTCCGATAGATGGGGCGTCCATGGCAGGGGTATGGCGCTTTATTCTATCCGCCAAAACGTCCAAGAGGCCAAGGTTCTTGCTTCCGAGCCGGGCTTGGGATCCGTCTTCTCGGTTGTGAACGACAGCGGTGTGCTGCCTGAAAAGCGAGATCAATCAACTTTGCCTTCTATCGTTAAGGATGCAGAGGGAAAACGGCTCTTGCGCGGCCCGCACAATATCGTCCGAACTGCGCTTGAGTTTGCTATAGATGAGCGGAACGATCTTGCGGTTTATCTTGGCAGCGCTTCAGAGATCGCCTCCACGCTGTATTGGATGGGAAAGGGCGCTCTGGACAAAGTCCAAACCGACGGCGGTGAAGCGGGGGAAGAGCCCTATATCCAGCGATTCGGCAGATGCAACGACGCAGCCGCACTAGCTGCCCTTTCGGAAAGCCTTGGGCTTCCGCTTTCCACCCGCACGGCGTACCGGATCATGGCCGGCGAGGTGAAGCCGCTCAAGGCACTGTTGGAAGCGGTACTCGGTTCCAATTCGCAGAGCCAGCCTGGGCTAAAGGGTAAGAAGGCTGCATCGAAGCGCCTTTCCGCCCGCATCGCCCCAGAAGACCTAGAGCCTCTTAAGCATTCTGTCGTCGATTCGTATGCTGCCATTGCAGAAGCCTACTATCTCGAAAAAGAGCCCGACATCAGCGTCAAGGTCAAGGGCTCAGAACTCGTGATAAAGGTTCCCCTGCAGCCCCTTTAGGCTTCTCGGGCTTGTGTAATCTTGCCTTGTTGGACTCGCGTATCGGGCCGTTCGCCGGCTGCTTCCCCAACTGCCCGCGCTGTTTGATCAGACGCAAGATAATGAGTAAAATATCTGCTCACTTACGATATGCAGCATAACGCTGCGGACATACAGTACAAACGCACCAATCTCGAAAGAAACGCACCATGAACGACGCACCAGTCAATGCTTCGCAAGCTAAGGGCGGTTGCCTTAAAGTATCCTCGAAATCTTCCCCTGCATCTGTTGCGGGCGCTATTGCCGGCATGATGAAGGATGGGGTTCAGGTAGAGATCCAGTCTGTCGGTGCGGGCGCGGTCAATCAGGCGGTGAAGGCTATCGCCATTTCGCGCGGCTTCCTTTCGCCGGTTGGAATCGAGATCGTCTGCGTTCCCTCGTTCGCCGACATCGTTATCGATGGCGAATATCGTACGGCCATCCGTTTTTCTGTTGAGCCGCGTGCTCCTCGCAACGATTCTGCTGGAATCGATAGCGGTCTTTCCGCGTAATCGCATAAGAAGAGACTACCGAAAGCTAAGAATTGAACATTAACTCACAAGAACAATCTCCGCTCACTCAAGTGCCTGATTGGAGCGACTTTTCTGGCGGCCAGATCGAGGGAAAGACCTTTTCGGTTGTGACCTTCGGCTGCCAAATGAACAAGCATGATTCGGAGCGCATCGTTGGCATGCTTACCGCGTTGGGCGCCGAAGAAGTTGGCACCATCGAAGAATCGGACATCATCATCTATGTGACCTGCTGCGTAAGGGAAGCTGCCGATGTTCGCCTGATGGGCCAGGTTGCATCCCTGAAGAATGTTCCGCTGCGCCCTGGCAGCCCGGTTTCCAAGCGAGTGGTGGTAATCGGCGGGTGCATTGGTCAGCGCGATGGTGAAGATCTGGTTCAAAAGCTTCCCCATGTGGACGTCGTTTTCGGCACGTTCAACCTTGCCAGCCTTCCGCGCCTTATCGAGCAGGCGCTGGAAACGGGCGATCATGCGGTCGAGGTTCTTTCCGAGGCTAAGGAATTCCCGACCGACCTGCCCAGCGAGCGCGAGTCGAAATGGTCTGCCTGGCTCCCTATTTCCATTGGCTGCAATAACTTCTGCACGTACTGCATCGTGCCCTATGTCCGTGGTCGTGAGAAATCGCGTACCATCGAAGACATCGTTGCCGACGCGATGCGCATGAAGCAGGACGGCGTGAAAGAAATCACCCTTCTGGGCCAGAACGTGAACTCCTATGGCCGCGACCTATATGGTGAGCCGCGCTTCGCCGACCTTCTTCGTCAGGTTTCCGCTACCGGTATCGAGCGCATACGCTTCGCCACGTCGCATCCGAAGGACTTGAACGACGACGTTATCAAGGCCTTCGGCGAGTTGGATAACCTCATGCCGGCACTGCATTTGCCTGTGCAATCCGGTTCCAACGCCGTTCTGAAAGCGATGAACCGTCGCTATACTCGCGAACATTACCTTGAAACTATCGCCAAGCTTCGGGCTGTGCGACCGGACATTGCCCTTTCCACCGACATCATCGTTGGTTTCCCGGGCGAAACCGAGGAAGATTTCCAGCAGACGTATGACCTGATCAAAGAGGTTGGCTACCATCAGGTATTCACGTTCATCTATTCTAAGCGCGAGGGTACTCCTGCCGCGCGGATGGAAGACAGCACGCCTCGCGAAGTGATCCAGGAGCGTTTTGAGCGTTTGGTTGATCTGGTTCAAGACAACGCTCTTGCCGTCAATCAATCCGATTCCGATGCCACGGTCAAAGTTCTTGTCGAGGGCGTTTCTAAACGTGACCCCAATGTTCTTTCTGGCCGCAGCCCGAAAAACCAGACGGTGCATGCTCCGATTCCTGATGGAATGAGCATCGAGGATCTTCAGGGTTCTATCGTCGATGTTCATGTCACCCAAGCCCGCGCTTGGTACCTTAAAGGCGATGTCGTTTCGTGACGCAAACCGTTGTTGCCATTCTGGGCCCAACGGCTTCTGGCAAGTCGGACTTGGCTCAGCTCGTTGCCCAAGAACTTGATGGGGAAGTGGTCTCCGCCGATTCCATGCAGGTGTATCGGGGCATGGATGTCGGCACGGCAAAGCTGAGCTCTGACCAGATACTCGTGCCGCACCACCTTATCGACATCCTTGATCCTGGCGAGCCGTTTTCCGCTCAGCTGTTCCAGCAGTTGGCTCGTCAGACCTTCGAGCAGATTTTCGAGCGAGGCAAGGTTCCCGTCCTGTGCGGTGGAACCGGGCTCTACGTTCAGGCCGCCCTTGAGGATATGCGTTTCCCGAAGGGCGATCAGACGTGCAATCCCGTACGTTCCAAATACGAGAAGCTTGCCACTGAACACGGCTCGGATTATGTGTGGGGTGTTCTTCGATCCCTCGATTCCGAATCAGCACGGCTCATCCATCCGAACAATGTTCGTCGGGTTATCCGCGCGCTGGAAATGCATGAGCAGGGTATTTCTTATGCCACGCAGGTCGATGGCATGAAGTGCCTCCCTGAAGTTGTTCCCTCATTCCGTTTCGGGCTTATCAGGGATCCGAAGCTGCTTGCTGTGCGAATTGATACCAGGGTTGATAGCATGTTCGAAAACGGCCTGGTAGATGAGGTAAAGCGACTGCTGGAGCGCGGCTTCCGCACTGCTCTTACTGCGCCGCAGGCCATCGGGTATAAAGAGGTGGTATGGGCTCTTGACGGCCAAATCACCATGGCTGAAGCCGCTGAGCAGATCAAAACAGCCACGCGCCGCTACGCCAAACGTCAGCGCAGCTGGTTAAGGCGTGATAGCCGGCATATTCCCATTGATATGGATTCCGCCGATCAAACGGCGGTGGTTAACTTCATCGTCGAAACGTATAGGCAACGTACTGCCGTAAAATGATTCCAGCGAACGCTTTCCGCAAAGGAGACTTCTATGAAACTTGATTTCATTAAACTGAATGGACTTGGAAACGACTTCGTCTTCATCGACGATATGGATGCAAAAATTGAGTTGACCGCCGACCAGGTGGCTTACCTTTGCGATCGTCATTTCGGCATCGGCGGGGACGGCGTCGTGCTGGTTCGTCCTTCGGCTCGCCCCGAATGCGCCGCTTATATGCATTACATCAATTCCGATGGAACCCTTGCCGAGATGTGCGGAAACGGGGTTCGCTGCTTCACTAAATTCCTCGTCGATAATGGCTACGTGGATCCGCAATCGGGCTCGTATATTGCCGATACCAAGCGCGGCCCCCTGCCCATTTCCTTTGAGCTTGACGGCGAAGGCAAGATGAGCCTAGCTTCGGTTGATATGGACGAGCCCATCTTGGAGCCTTCCGCGGTTCCCACCAACCTTCCGGCGACTGCTGAATCTGAGCTCGGTTTGCCCTTTGCTAAAGAAGCTGAAGTCGAATCTCCTTGGGGAACCTTCAAGTTCACCTGTGTTTCCATGGGCAACCCGCATGCCATCTGCTTCTTCGATGATGTCGCATCGTTGCCTGGCGAGTGGTTCTTGAGCGAGGAAAAGAACCTGGATACCTTCGATCTTGAGCGTATCGGCGCTTACTTCGAGAAGCATCCCGTATTCCCGGCCAAGACCAACGTGGAGTTCATTGTCCCCGCTGAAGACGGTTTGCATATGCGCGTGTTCGAGCGTGGCTGCGGCGAGACCTTGGCCTGCGGTACGGGGGCTTGCGCTTCGTTGGTGGCTGCCGTTCTTACCGGAAGGAGCGCTCGTACGAACAAGGTCCATCTTCGCGGCGGCACGCTCGATATCACCTGGAAAGACGACAACCATGTTCTTATGACCGGCTCTGCCGTTCAGTCCTTTGTTGGCTCTGTCGAACTGTAAGGATCCCATGATCGTATTCGACGAAGTAAAGCAGCACGGCCCAAAAACAATCATAGAGAAGCCTCGCGAGCGCGCAGTCCTCGTTGGTGTGGAGCGCCCTGATCAGGAATGGGCGCTTGAGTCTTCATTGGCCGAGCTGGAGAGGTTAGCCTGGACCGCTGGAGCGGATACAGTTGCCAGGACCTCCCAGCGCCTTGATTCGCCGAATCCGCGCACGTTTGTCGGCAGCGGTAAAGCCGAGGAAATTGCTAGCTTGGCTCGCTCCTATGCGGCAGATGTGGTCATATTCGATGATGAGCTCACTCCTTCCCAACAATCGAATCTTGAGTCTATTGTTGGGAAGGACGTTAAGGTCATCGACCGTACCGCATTGATCCTCGATATCTTCGCCCTTCATGCAACCAGCAAAGAGGGCAAGCTGCAGGTTCGTCTTGCCCAAAATCAATATCTTTACCCCAGGCTTCGCGGCATGTGGGCGCACCTTGCTTCCAACCGAATGGGCGGCGGTGTCGGCAGCCGTTTCGGCGAAGGCGAAAGCCAACTTGAGGTCGATAGGCGCCTTGTTCGAAACAGGATCACCTCTATCCGTAGAGATCTTGCGAGCCTTTCCAAGAAAAGGGATCTGCAGCGCAAAAGGCGAAACGATTCTGGTGTTTTCAAGATTGCCTTGGCGGGTTACACCAATGCCGGTAAATCCAGCTTATTGAATGCGATTACCGGGTCGGAAGTTCTAAGCTACGACAAGCTGTTCGCTACCCTCGACTCAACAACCCGCCAGCTTGTTCTGCCAGAGGGTAGGGAAGTGACGTTGACCGATACGGTAGGGTTCATCCAAAAGCTCCCCACCACCTTGGTTGAAGCTTTCAAATCTACCTTGGACGAGATCAACGGGTCGAACCTGATCCTCCACGTGGTGGATTCCTCTGACCCGAATGCCGCCAAGCAGATCGATACTGTGAATATGGTACTTGAGCAGATAGGCGCACAGGAAATAGGTCGAATCGAGGTCTTCAACAAGAAGGACTTGTTGTCGGATGCCCAATATGAGGCCCTGCAGGCTCGCTATCCGCATGCCATATTCACCTCGACAGTGAATCGTGAAGGTCTGAATGAGCTGATCTCAAGGATCAGCGTGGTGGCATCGGCTCAGGACGAGCTGTTGGAGCTGATGATCCCATTCAACAGGGGAGACCTGGTTTCTTTGGCGCACCAGCGATGCACGATCCTGAATGAAGACTACACCGAGAAGGGTACGCATCTTGTGGTTCGTGCCGGCCAGCAGGCTGCGGCTATGCTGAAGCCCTTTGCATGCGAACCTAAATAACCTTCCTCAGAACCGCTACGACCTTGCCGGCGATTGCGCAGTCCCTGGTGATGATAGGCTCCATCGTTGAATTCTCGGGTTGAAGCCTGATGTGATCGTTTTCTTTGTAGAAGCGCTTTACCGTGGCGCCATCCTCGATGAGCGCAACGACGATTTCCCCGTTTCGCGCAACTTGCTGCTGCTTCACCACAACGTAGTCACCGTCGTTGATGCCCGCCTCGATCATGGAATCGCCATGCACCGAAAGGATGAACGAGGCAGAATCGCCAACGAGTTCGGTGGGCAGCGACATGGACGACTCGATGTTCTGCTCGGCCAATATCGGCTCGCCGGCGGCAACGTTGCCGACAAGGGGCAACTCGAGGTTGTTGTTAGAACCTTCCGATCCGAACGTTTCAGGCTGATGATGCTTATGGGCTAGCGAAATCGAGCGAGATTTACGCTGGTCTCGTACGATGTAGCCCTTTTCCTCGAGCGTTTTAAGGTGCACATGAACAGTGGAGGGGGAGGAGAGCTGCACTGCCTCGGCGATTTCGCGCACGGTTGGGCCAAAGCCCTTCTGCGCGATGTAGGACTCGATGTAATCATAGACGCTTTGCTGTCGAGCTGTTAGAGGCTTGGACATTGCGACCACCTTAGAACCAATACGAACGGATGTTTGTATTTTTGTTGACAGGAACGAATGTTCGATTTACAGTATACACGAACAAAGGTTCTATGCAAGGAGGTCTTCAATGAGCAAGGAAAAGGTAACGTACCGCGTGTCGGGTTCTGCAGCGCTAAAGCCTGAGTATTATGACGAGAAGGGCTCCTCTGCATCCATCATCGATTTTGAAACGGTTCGCGCTCATTCTTTGGAGGGCACCCAAGCAGCAAGGCCGGCTGCCTCTCGTCCTGCTTGGAACTCCCACAACGCAAATGCGGTTTCGTTCTCCGAATCTTTGAAAAAGGCTTTCATAGGGCGCGGCCGGGTTGCCTCTGCAGATCCGGTTGAGGTTGCGAAAGTCGTCGGCATTCTTGCCGCTGTGGCTATCCTGTTCGCTTTTCTTGGTGCTTAAAGGGGTTTAGCCAAGGGGAAGACGGCAGCTATCGTTACGTCTCGTTGCTTCTCGACCACTAATAATTGGATTACCCGGGCATATCGCTAAAAGCAGCACAACATCTTGTATACTGAATGCGTTTATTCAGTTTAAGGAGATACTATGCGTTGCCCTTCATGTGGCTATATGGAATCCAAGGTGGTTGACTCTCGTCCAGCAGACGAGGGCGCTTCAATCCGCAGGAGGCGCGAATGCCTCAGCTGCGGCTCAAGGTTCACGACCTATGAGCGCTCGAGCGAGAATCCGATCATCATCACCAAGTCCGATGGTTCTTCAGAGGCCTATAACCGCGACAAGCTTTTCCGTGGCCTTTTGATTGCCTGCGCTAAAAGGCCGGTCTCGTCCGAAAAGCTTTCTCAGATCATCGATAACATTGAATTCGAGCTGAGGAATTCCTCGCAGAAAGAGACCTCTTCGAAGGAGCTCGGGGATATGGCCCTTAGGCGCCTTGCAGATGTAGATGAGGTTGCGTATATCCGTTTTGCAAGCGTTTACAAGGATTTTAAGAACATAGACGAATTCCGTGACGCATTGAAAGGTCTCTAACATGACTGAACTTGAGCTTCCTGTTAAACAGCTGACCGACAACGCGCAGGTTCCGCGCAACGCCTACAACGGAGATGCCGGCTACGATCTTTGCTCAACGATTGATGCGTCGCTAGAGCCCTTCGAGAGAATGCTTATTCCAACCGGTCTTGCATTCCAGATCCCGGATGGCTATGCAGGCTTTGTTCTGCCGCGAAGCGGAATGGCAATCAAAAAGGGTTTGTCGCTGGTCAATTCGCCAGGCCTTATCGATAGCAACTACCGTGGGGAAATCAAAGCCATCGTTATCAACCTCGATCCAAAGAACCCGATAGAGATCCATGCTGGCGACAGGATTGCCCAGCTGGTCATCATGAAGGTGGAGAGCGTTCGTTTTAACCAGGTGGACGAACTGGACGATTCCTGCCGCGGCGAGGGCGGCTTCGGTTCCAGCGGATTCTCTAATGTGAATCGGTGATAATATATCTTATGTAAACCTAGGAATTACCGAGCGTTAGTATTGCGTTAGCGCGGCTGGCGTTACTCTCGGCTTGTGCTGGCCGTGATTCTTTTGTGACTGGCTATCTCGCGGCGCAACGGCGACATCAACGCACCAACGTTTGTTGGGAAGCCATTGTCGGAACCGAGAGTGGTTGGTATGCGCTTGGCGCTACTTTGTTGATTCCCTATTCCGGAGTTCAGGTTGGGTTTCATTTTGAACACCAGTGCTAGTATTTGGTTTTAGCAAGAGTCTGTATGCCGAATGGTTCAGGGCTCATCGATAAAACTGTGTGACTGAGGAGTTAATCATGTCAGAGATTGTCGAAACCGATCCGTTTTGCAAAACCGATCGCTTCGCTTCCAAAAATGGAATGGTGGTAACCGAGGTTGGTGAAAACTATTCTGTAGCTCAAATGGTTATCGATGAGAGCTTCCTTAACGGCATTGGCATCCCAATGGGCGGCGCGTACTTCACCTTGGGCGATCTTTCCTTCGGTGCAGCAAGTCATTACATCGCAAACCAGATGGTTACCTTGAATTCTCAGATCGACTTCATTGCCTCTGCAAAATTGGGCGACACAGTTACCGCGAACTGCATGATGGCTCCTGGCGCCTCTAAGAAGATCCAGCGTTATGAGATCAAGATCACCGATCAGGACGACAAGCTGCTGGCGCTTATGCACGTAACCGGTTATCGCAAATCGCATCACAACAAGTAAAGCGAACTATTGCATATAGCCAGGTCAAGCTCCTATTCAGACTTTCTGGATAGGAGCTTTTTATGCTTCCAGAGCCTTGCAGTAGGCGTCATAGAGCCCTGGGAATATCTTTTTCTGGCTGACTACCTTGAAGGTTTCTCGTTCTACCAGGCAAAGCTCGGTTGTTCCTTTGAAATGCGGTTTTGCCTGCTTGATGTCCTCGCCTTTCAGGTACATCTCGTAGGACACCTCTGTTCTTACCGACGTTACCTTGGAAACCCAGGTTCTGACGATGATGGTGTCTCCATATCTGAAGGGCTGCCCATAAGAGAGGTCTACGTGCAGCACGGGAGACATGTACCCTGCCCGCTCTATTTCGCTATAGGGAAACCCGAGTTTTTGCAGGAACTCTGTTCGCGCAACTTCCAGATAGATCAAGTAGTTGGCATGGTAGACAACTCCCATGCAGTCGGTTTCGGCGTAACGGACTTCGATTTCTGTTAAGCATTCCATCGGAAGGTCAATCCCCTTCTCGCTTTGTCTGTCTATGGTGCAGATTATAATAATCGCCGGTGTAGAAAATACGTTTTGCCGGCTTTTCGTTCGGCGTACTTGAAGAAAGCAATTCGGATAATGAGCGCTAACCAATCTAGCAAGAGGAATCCCCGTAACGGCAAGGCGAAGTACGGCCGGCTTACCCCTACCCTTGCCTTCCAGCTGGCTGCTCCTCATACATGGGCGGCAGCGATCATACCGGTACTGCTTTCGTGCGCATACTGCGCAGTTGCCTATTCGCCCAAGCTCAGTATTTCTTTTGCGCTGATATTGCTCGCTATCTGCGTGCTTATGCAGTCGGCAGTAAACGTGTTCAACGATTACTTCGATTTCAAGAAGGGCACGGACACCTCTGAAAATTCTTCGGAGGATGCCTTCGATGCCGTGCTGGTCTATAACAACCTGAATCCGAGATCCGTTTGCCTTCTGGGTGTCGGCTTTCTTGTGGCGGCAGCCATTTTGGGCTTCTACCTGGTGTTCCTTACCAGCTGGATACTGCTTGTTCTTGGCATCATCGGTGCTTTGATCGTGGTGCTGTATTCGGGCGGTAAAACGCCCATCTCGTATCTTCCTATCGGTGAATTCGTAAGCGGGTTCGTGATGGGCGGAATCATCCCGCTGGCCTGCTGCTATGCACTTGCAGGGATCTTTGACCCCTTTGTGCTTTTGGTGGCCGTACCCACGATGATCGGCATCGGCATGATCCTGTTCACCAACAATACCTGCGATATCGAAAAGGACATTCCTGCCCAGCGGAAAACGCTATCGGTGCTGCTGGGAAGGAATCGTGCACCGCAGGTATACAAGGCCTCGATTTTGGTGTGGATCGTTGCCGTGGTTGCAATTGTGGGCATCTGGTTCCCGGCCGGCACTCCCCTTGCGATGATCATGGTGCTCGCCGAGTTCCCGGTGCTGCGGGCCATCATGAACAACCCGCTTAACCAGCAGTCGCGAACGGGGGCGATGTCCCAAATCGTGATGCTGAACGTGATCATGGGCGTGTTCTATTGCCTCGAGATCGCCGCCACGAACTTGATCTCGTGGGTTTAGTCAAAGCTGGGAGCGGGAATGGATTGCTTCCCCTTCAGCTTTGAGAGATCGGCATAACGAACAAGCTCATCAAGCGAGCAGCTCGTGTCTTCGTCTATCAGACCTGTGGAAAATGCCAGCCGCCCCAAAATCAGCTCAGGCGAAAGCCTTTGCTCGCGAAGCATCATGTCGAGGTCGGTGTCTTTATCACGTTTGGCCAAGCGTCGGCCGGAAGCGTCTACTAGCACTGGGATATGGGCGTATGTGGGGTGTTCTGCGCCAAGCAAGTTCTGAAGGTACATCTGGCGAGGCGTGGAGGTGAGAAGATCTACGCCTCGAACCACGGAGCTTACGCCCATTTCAGCATCGTCGACAACCACGGCAAGCTGGTAGGCGAAGATGCCGTCGCTTCTTCTTATGATGAAATCGCCTGAGCATTCTTCCAAGTTGAACGACTGCGGCCCTTGGAATGCGTCGTTGAAAGAGCGGGTTTTGTCATCGACTTTGATGCGTGTTGCAGGCTGGCGCGCAGTGAGCTTCGCGGCTGCTTCTTCGCTGGTAAGATTCCTGCAGGTTCCCGCGTACACGTATTCTTCGCCGAAATGGGGCGCGTTGGCGGCATGGAGATCGGCTCGGCTGCAGAAGCACGGATAGGTTAGCCCCTTATCCTGCAGTTTTCCTAGTGCTGCAAGGTATGCTTCGGTGCGATCGCTTTGGAAAACCGGCGAATTGCTCCACGTGAACCCGAATGCTTCCAAGTCACGCATTATGGATTCAGCGTATTGCTTCTTCGTGCGTGCGGGATCAAGGTCTTCGATTCGCAGGAGCACTTCCCCATCGCTCTGCTTTGCAACGAGGTAGGCAACAAGGAACGAGAACAGGTTGCCCAGATGAAGGCCACCTGAGGGTGTTGGGGCGAAGCGCCCAACGAGCTTATTCACCATAGCGCAGGATGAAGCTGCCGATTTGGATGAGGTCTTTGTCCGAGAGCATGGCGTGGTCTACGTTCACGTTGTTCACCCAGACGCCATTGAAGGAACCAGTATCGCGAATGGACCAGCCTCCGGGCACGCGCTCGAGCACAGCGTGCTTGCGGGACACGGTCATGTCGTTCAAGAAGATCTCGCATCGTGGAGAGCGGCCGATGACCGCGCTATCCCCCTCCAGCGGGAAAGCGATGCCCCTCTGGCGCCCGTTAAGAACAGTGATGGTGGAAGGAGAAGTGGGAACTTCTTCTATCACGGTGTCTTTGGGGTCAAGCGAGACGGCCTTGAATTCCTCGGTTGAGCCTTGAAGGTGGTACCCACAGGCAGGGCAGTGCTCGGAGCCTTCGGGAAGCGGGGTGTTGCATACAGGACAGGTGCGCATTCGGGTCTCCTAATTCGATGATTCGGCGTTTGCGCCATAGATCAGAGGCGTTGTGTTGACCAGGGTGCTTTCGGCCTGGGTCTGCTCCCCGGAAAAGCCCTTGAGCAATCGTTCCCACCAGATGCCCACGCCTTCGATGAGGTTGGGCGCAGAACAGCTTTCGGCAGCTACCAGGTCTTCTTCGGCGATTACCTCGTTGTGCTGATAGAAGGTGACCGTACCAACTTTCTGGCCAGGCGAAACGTTGCCAGAAACAGAATCGTAGGTTACCTCTTCGCTTACGTTGCCGTCCAGCGCGAAGACGCTCACGGTGGCATCCGGATCCTTCAGGGTGGCCTTGAAGGTTTTGTCCATCCAGCCGGTATGGCTTACGTTCGCCACAACGGGAACCGTGACCGTGTTGCCCTTGTTGTCCTGGTAGCTGGACGTTTCGGAGCTATGGATAAGGGGGTAATCGATGGTGTTGTTGTATACCCAGTCGTCCAAGGTCTTCGCATCGGTGAATCGTTGAGTCTCGGTGGAAGAGTCAAGCACGATGGCGTACAGGGTTTTGCCGTTGCGCTCGACCGCTCCAGCGAAGCACTCGCCTGCCTTGTCGGTGAAGCCCGTCTTGATGCCGCAGGCTCCCTCGTAGTTGCCCAGCAGGATGTCGGTAGAGGTTAGGGAAACATCTGCGGACGTGCCGTTTCTCTGAACCTGGATCGTTGCCCTATCGGTAGCGACGATGCTGCGGAAGGTGTCGTTCTTCATTGCCTCTGCGGCCATGATGGAAACATCGCGAGCCGAGCAATGCATGTCAGCGTCGTACGAATCGAAGTCGAGGCCATGTGGGTTGGCGAACAAGGAATCGGTCATTCCCAAGTTCTTCGCCTTCTTGTTCATGGCGTACACGAACGCTTCGAAGGGGTCGTCGGGAACATTCGGGTCGCCGGCATCGTTCAGGTTCTGTTTCACCTGCGCGCCCATGCTCTCTGCGATGGCGGTAGCCGCATCGTTGCCCGAGCAGATCATCATGGCCTTCAGAGCGGCCTCGAGATCCATAGTGTCGCCGGTTTGCAGCATTGCGGAAGACTCGCCAATCGAAGCAGCGTTCTTGCTGACGGTGATCTGGGTGTTCTTAAGGTCGCCGTTTTCCAGGGCAACGATAGCGCTCATGGTCTTCGTTACCGAGGCGATCTGCACCTGTGTGTCGGCATCGCGCTCGAAGTAGACCGTGCCGTCGTCGGAGACGACGATGGCGTGATTGGCGACGATGTTCGGACAGGAGGCGGCTGCAAGCCCACGCTGCTGAACAGTGAGGCCTGCAATGGTGTCGGAGCTGCGCACGTCGGCGAACGCGAACGAGGGCAGCAGAAGGAAAAGCAAGGTTGCAGTGGCTAAAAGAGATGCGAACCCAAGGCGCATAGAGGTATTCGAAGGCGAATGGGCGTCGGTACGGTTCCGCTCTTCGCTGGAGGTGGCTAGAACTTGCATGGAAAGCAAACGGTCTCCTTTCGCTACCTTATGCCGTTCCCTTGACGATCACTTTGTTCTTTGGCGAGTAATTCGAGGTGAACTCGTCTTTATGGAGCACGTTCCCCGACTTGTCCTTAACCGTGCGGACGATGGTGATGCTGCTGCCGTTCACTCCGGTGCTCTCGACGTACTCTTTGCCTGACGCGAGCGTGTTGTCGGTCTTGTACGTTGTTGAATAGGACTGGCCTGCCTGCCATTCGCCGTAATCGGTGGAAACCTGGTATTGCGGGCTGACGCCAACAAGTGTACAGGTTACCGAAGTGGAGGTGTAAGACATCACCAGCAATACATCCGACGAGGTGTCGTTCTGCCAAACCAGGTCCTTGTCGGGGTAAGCGATGGCAGCATCGCGTCCCTTGGGGTAGCTTTCGATATACAGCGTATGGTTGTAGCGCCTGGGCACGGGGTAGCCGGCGGTGTACACCGAGTTGAAAACAGTAGTGGCAACCTGGCAGATGCCGCCACCGACGGCATCGGTGTACGAACCGCCTACGATTGCGTGTGCGCTCTGATAGCCCTTGTCCTCGGTGGCCTCGCCGGCGATATCGTTGAAGGACCACTTCTCCCCTGCCTTGCAGATGGAGTTGTTCAGCAAGCTGGCGGCGGTATGGATGTTGTTGATACGCTCGCTTGCCCCGGAGCTGTATTGCGTGGTGAAAGACGAGATCTCGCCGATCAGGCCAAACGCGTATGCGTCGTCGAGGCTCAGGGTGGAAGGAATGCTGGCCGATTGGACCTCTACGGTTTGCGCCTCGGTGCGCTCCTGGTTCGCGAAGAAGGTCTCGTTCATCTGGTTTACGGCCTCGGATGCCAAGGGAACGCTTCCCTGGGCGGTGGTCGATACGGTTATGGTGCCGTTGGCGTCCTTGTCGAAGGTGACGGTGAGTCCTTCGTCCTGCACGTTGGAATGAAGCGAGCTGAGGATCTGGGGCTTGGCGGAATCCGCGTCGAAACTCGGCTGCAGTTTCCAGCCGCCGCCATCCTGCACGACGGAGGTTTTGACCCAGCTGCCCAAATCCGTCTTGGATGCAGTCCAGGACTGGTCTTCGTATTTGAACACCGCTCCAGCCGAAATGGACTTATTCACGGTGTCCGCAACCTTTTGGGCGTCTGCTTCGCGAACCTGAAGCGTGAGGTGCTCGGTTTCCAGAACGTCCTTTGAGTTTTGATCAGAGCTTAGCAGGGCGGCGTTCAGGTGATCGGTGAGCCATTCCCTGGTCACCTCATCGCCCTCGTTGCCATCGGTGACGGAAGCGACACCGTCTTCGACCTTGATGTCATAGTTGACGCGCTTCGTTCCAACAGCCGCGGTCATCTGGTCGCGCAGGGTGTCCAGCAACGAGTCGTTGAAGCTGCACTCGGGGTCGATGGAGTAGCCGAACAGAGTGGAAAGCACACGCCCGACGGGACCCAAGTTGGAACGGCCTACCTCAAAGGCTTCGTCCACCAAGGGAACGATGTTGAGTTCGGCGTCTACCTCGTTGCCGGTGACCGTCCACTGCGTGCGGTCGGAAAGGGACTGCTCGTAGGAGATCTGCTGTTCGATATTTGAATCGGTGTCGGTTTCCTTGGGGTTTTCCAGATCGTTCTGCGTAGCGAAGAAGGTATCCACGTTGGAAGATACGCGCTCGGCATATTGGGCGGAAACCGCAGAAGAGGCTTCTTCCTTCGTCATGCCTGCAACGGAAACGTCGCCGATTTGCACGCCGGCATAGATGCGGTCGCCGTTGATGAGCGAGTCGATGCCTCCTGCAACCAGCAGCACCACGACAATGACTGCCGCAACCTTCAGCTTCAGCGGGCTGATGCGAGAGCCTTTGCGCTTGCGGCGTCCGTTGCCGGGATGATTGCCGGTGTAGAGGTTGGGTGCGCCAATAGGCCCGGTGCCCATGGCGTTGCGACGAGAGCTCGCCTTCATTTTGCCATTTTGCTGTGCGGGCGCAGGGCGACCACCGGGGCGCCGCCTATCGGGTTGCATGGATGCTTGACGTTGACGCGGGCGCGGGCGGCCATTGCCCATGCCCTGGGAATTGCCCGTGTCAGTGCGGCGAGGGTTTTTGCGAGTGCTCGAAGGCAGGGCGCCGGAAGCATTTCCAGCAGCAGCTGGCTGCTTATGCGTGTTGCTGGGAGCCACCTGGCGAAATGGCTGCGAAACGTGGCCTGGATTGTTGCCGGGTGCTACCTGCTGAAACGGCTGTGACGTCTGCGCCTCGCCAGATTCGGCGGCGCGCTTGGCCTCGCGCTCTTGTGCTGCCCTGTTCCTGATGCGGTCGATCTGGTCCGACGAGCGCAATCCCCTGCTGGTAGCTGTAGGGTAATTGCCCGAGCCGACAACGTTGGGACGGTTCGCGGAGCCTGCTGTGCGGGGATCTCTGCCCGGGTAGCGGTTGGCCGAAGGCGAATTGCTACCTTCGCGACCCGAAGAGCCTGCCCCAGGATTCTGCTTGTTTGGATATCTTCTCGTTGGGCACATGCTTAGTGCTCCACTTCCCCGCACTCAGCGCACAGCTCGGCCTTGCGTGCGGCGTTCATGCCCTTCACGCCCGAAACAATGTAGTACGCCGTGGTGGCTATGCAGAGCACCAGGCCGATGTAGACGAACCAGAAGCCCCAGGAATATTGCGCATCGGAGAATCCGGGCAGCCAACCCCAAGGAGCAACGCCCAGCCCTTGAAGCAGCGGCATGTTCAGCAGGATTCCGGCGAAGCCCACATAGAGGAAGGTGGTGGCTACTTTGCCCAGGTAGATGACCGGTACTCGCACTTTCCAGCGTGAGATAAGGTAGCTGCCGCCGCAGAGCATGAGCAAGTCGCGCAGCACTACAACCAGCACGATCCAGATGGGCAGACGGCCGATTACGAGCAGCCCGATGACGCCGGAGATCATCAGCAGGCGATCGACGAACGGGTCGAGCAGCTGGCCGAGTTTGGAAACGGAATTGGTGCGACGCGCAACCTGGCCATCAACCCAGTCAGTAGAGGCTGCAACAGCGAAAACAATCGTGGCGGCAAGGTTCAAGTCGTTGAAGAGCAGAACCAGGAAAACCGGGATCATGCAGAGACGGATGAAGGAAAGGATATTGGGTATGGTAAGGATCTTGTTGCTAACCTCGTATTCAGATTGCTTGGCTTGATCCATCGAGCCCTCCATAAAAGAACCGGGCCACGTGGACCCGGTCCGAAACACCGATTCTCCCTGCGAAAGAAGGCCTATTCGGCTTCCGCGGCTTCGGCTTTGAGCTTTGCCGCCTTGGCTTCTTTCGCCGCTTTGATTCTAGCAGCTTTCTCGGCTTCTTTTCGCGCTTGCTCCGCCTTTTCCTCATCGCTTGGCTCAGGCTTACGGAAGGTCTCCACAACCTTCTCTTTGGACGGGTGGACGATCACCGCGTCCATGCTGAGGCAGCCCTTGGGGCACTCGCGCACGCACGATTCGCATTGGATGCATCCGAAATGATTGATCGACCAGGTTTTTTCCTTCTTATCGACCGAGATCGCATCGGTTGGGCAGCGCTTTTCGCAGATGCCGCAGTAGATGCAGTCCGAGTCGTCGAAGCGGACGCACCCGCGAAGAGCAGCGGGATGTTCAGGCTCTTCGAACGGATAGCGAACGGTCTCAGGCTTTCCGAACAGCGACCTGAGGGTCATTTTCCCAAGTTTGAAACCACCCATTGGTCTACCTTTCCGTACAGCTGATGCAGGGGTCGATGGTGAGGACGATCATGTTCACGTCGGTAAGGTCGCAGCCCTTCAAGGCCATGGTCATGCCTGCAATGTTGGTTGATGTTGGAGTGCGGATGCGCATGCGCTCAAGGTACTTGGTGCCATTGCCGGATGCGTAGTAGTACACCTCGCCGCGAGGCTGCTCTAGGATGCCGCATGCCTCGGAGCCTTCGGCAGGTGCGCCCTTCACGGGGTTCAGGATAGCGCCGTCCGGGATCTTGTCGATGAGCTCGCACACGATGTCGATGGACTGCAGAACCTCCAGCGCGCGTACCTTGATGCGTGCGTAGCAGTCGCCCTGGTCGTCCAAGATGGGCTCGAAGGAAGCAAGCTCGCCGTAGCCGCCGATACCCAGGCAGCGAACGTCGTTGTTGACGTTGCTGGCGCGGGCGAACGGGCCTACCATGCCGTACTCGCGGGCGTGCTCTTCGTCGATGAAACCGACGCCAACCGTGCGGTTCATTACCGAGGAGTCCTTCAAAAACGCGTTGCAGATCTCGGAGTACTCGCCCTTAAGGGAATTGAGCGTGTCCTTGATGCCGGCGAGCGTGGGCGCATCGATGTCGCGCGTTACGCCGCCGAGCAGCGTGTACGAAAGGATGACGCGGCCGCCGGCAACGTTCTCGAAGATGTCCAGAATGCGCTCGCGCAGGCGCCAGCAGTGCATGAACAAGCTCTCGTAGCCGAAGGCGTCGGCCGCCAAGCCCATCCACAACAGGTGCGAATGGATGCGGGAAAGCTCGTGCATGATGGTACGCAGGTACTCAGCGCGCTGGGGAACCTCGACGCCCATCAGCTGCTCGATGGCCTGCGCATAACCGTAGCTGTGGCCGAACGCGCAGATGCCGCAGATGCGCTCTGCAACGTAGATGTACTGATGGATGTCGCGGGTTTCCACCAGCTTTTCCAGGCCGCGGTGCACGAAGCCGATCTGTGGCAGGACGTCCACAACGGTTTCGTCCTGCACAACCAGGTCGAGGTGCAGTGGCTCGGGCAGAACCGGATGCTGGGGGCCAAATGGAATCACTTGCGCTTTGCCCATGGTTACTCGCCCTCCTTCTTCTGTTCGGCGGAACTGGCGGCAGCAGCGGCTTTCTTTGCTTTGGCTTCCATCGCTGCGCGTACCTTCGCTGCCTTTTCGGGATCCATCGCAGCCAGTTTGGCCTCAAGCTCGTCTGCTGCCTTGGCCTTGCTTGCCTCGGCTTCTTTGGCGGCCTTTGCGGCCTTCGCCTTCATGGCCGCGCGAACCTTAGCGGCCTTTTCGGGATCCATACCAGCGAGCTTCTTTTCCAGCTCTTCATCGCTTGCGGGCTGGGCTGAAGCGTCTTTCTTGGCTTTGGCGGCCTTTGCAGCCTTGGCTGCAGCAACCTTGGCGGCCTTCTCACGGGCGGCCAGCTGCTCGGGGCTGATGATGGTCATAGGGGCTTCTACACCTTCCGCGAAGGCGTAGAACTTGCCCTGGAAATCCAGAACGTTGCCAACAACGTTCACGCCGAACAGGTCGTGCGCTTCGTTCTCGAACACGAAGGCGGTAATGAACAGCTCGGTGACGGAGGGGACTTCGGTGACGCCCTTCTGGATGCCGGGAACCTTCAGGTTCACCACGTCTGCATCCTTTACGAACGTGTAGATAAGCGTGATGGAATCGTCGCGCTCCAGCACGGGGTGAAGCTGGGCCAGGCGGAAGCCTTCCTCTTTGAAGCGCTTGCTTTCGTCAAGAAGCTGCCCTAGCTCGATGGAACGGAAGTTCTGCTCGATAGCCATCAGTTATGCACCCCTTTCTTGCTTCTTCATGTTCTTCGCCTTTTCCTCTAGCACGGCAACGCCCTCTACCACTGCATCGATGATGGCCTCGGGGCGAACCGCGCAGCCGGGAGCGTACACATCCACGGGAATAGCCTGGTCAACGCCGCCTATGACGTTGTAGCAGTCGCGGAAGATGCCGCCCGAGCAAGCGCAGATGCCGCAGGCAACGACAACCTTCGGCTCAAGCATTTGATCGTAGATCTCTTTGACTACGTCGATGTTCCGCTCGTTCACGCCGCCGGTTACCAGGAAGATATCGGCATGCTTCGGGTTGCCCGTGTTCACCACGCCGAAACGCTCGGCGTCGAACAGCGGCGTAAGCGCGGCCAGCACCTCGATATCGCAGCCGTTGCAGCTGGAGGCATCGTAATGGATGATCCAAGGAGATTTTGATAGGTACGACATTGGTTCTCCTTACAGGTAAACAAGCAGGGCGATGTTGATTCCCGCGAACACCAGCGTAACCAACCAGGCCGATTTCAGGAGCAGCTGCCATTTCACGCGCGCAAAGTTGTTGTCGATCCAGATCTCAAGGAAGTAGACCAAAACAAGGCCAACAGCCACTGCCGCGATGCACACCGGGCTGTTCCAAACGAAGAACAGGGCGATCCAGGCAAGGAACAGCACATTCTCGCACCAGTGCATGATCTCTACCCGGGCAAGCACCTTGCCCGACATTTCGGTGGTAACGCCCTTCACCAGGTCTTGGTGGGCGTGATGCGAATACGAAAGGTCGAACGGCGACTTGCGCAGCTTGATGGTGAGGATGAACAGCATGGCAAGGAACACGCCGATGCACGAGCCGATGATGGGGCTGGGCACATGCAGGATGGCATCCACGTCGAAGCTGCCCACGGCCAGGTAGTACGCAACGGCGAGCAACAGAACCATGGGCTCGTAGGCCATAACCTGCAGCGTTTCACGGTGGGCGCCAACTTCAGAGAAGGGAGAGCGCGAAGCGTAGGCCGCCATGATGAACAGCATTTCCGCAAGCGTGATAACGAAGACGCAAAGCAGGATGTTCCCACCAGTGAAGAAAATGCCGCCGGCAACGCAGGTGAACACCAGCGCCCAGAACACATAGGTTCCGATAGCGGAGTTCACGCCAGCGTTTTCCTTCTGCAGCAGCTTTCGAACGTCGTTGTACGGCTGCAAAATAGGCGGCCCTACCCTGCCTTGCATGCGGGCGGTTACCTTGCGGTCAAGCCCGGCAAGAAGGCACCCGAGGCAGGTGGCCACAACGCCGAAGACAACCGAACCCAGAAGGGTGATGAGGATGGTAATTGCAGTTTCCATTCTTGCTCTCCCCTCTTCCTACAGGATGCCCAGCGTGATGATGGAGCTGTAAGCACTCCACGCGAAAGCGGCAACCAACAGCAGGTAACAGCAGGTATTCCCGATGGGCCGGATTTTGCCTTCGCCGAACACCGATTCCAGGTACCAGTTCCTGGCCGTTGCCTCCTGCGGGGCGGAAAGCGAGTTGACGAAGGTGCGATGGGCGTTGTCGGCGGAAACGCCCGAGAGGTACACGTTGGTCTTGCGCATGGACTTGCGGAACTTGCGCATGCCGCCCAGCAGCACGATTGCCAGTACGACAACGATAACGCCGCAGGTGTAGAGGTCGTCGGAGAGGATGGGCTGGATGGCGATGCCCAGCACGGAGCCAACGTAGGGCTCGACCAGGTAGTCGCTGATGAGCGGGATGCAGGCGCAGCTTACCAGCGCCATGACGGTGAACGTCATCGTGGCGATCCATTCACTCCAATGAACCGTTTGCTCGATGCTCTCGGGTGTGCCGGTGATGCCGGCGAGCTTGCCGAGCCATTTCGCCCAGAACATGAACGTTGCCGCAGAGCCGAATGCCAGCATGAGCAGCAGGGCGAACTGGCGGGTGTCAACGAACGAAACCAGCGTTGCCCACTTCGCCACCAGCATGCCGAACGGGGCCAGGAACATGATCATGATGCCCACGATCATCATGCGGGATAGACGAGGCATGCGCTCGAACAGCAGGTCCATGTCCTCGATGTCGCGGGAGCCGATGTGGTGCTCTGCCGTGCCAACGCAAAGGAACAGAAGGCTCTTGGCAATGGCGTGGAAGATGACCAGGAAGATTGCCGCCCAAATGGCCTCGGCGCTGCCCACGCCGGCGCAGGCGGTGATAAGGCCCAGGTTGGCGATGGTGGAGTACGCCAACACGCGCTTGCCGTTATGCTGCGAGATGGCCATGAACGAGCAGAGCATGAACGTGAGGCCGCCCACTAGGATGACCAGCAGCGATGGCGCGAACGACACCGCGTAGATGGGCGCGCACTTGATGAGCATGAACACGCCCGCCTTCACCATGGTGGAAGAATGCAACAATGCAGAGGTAGGCGTAGGTGCCACCATTGCGCCCAAGAGCCAGGTGTGAAACGGCATTTGAGCCGCCTTGGTGATGCCCGCCAAACTGAGGCACGTAAGCGGCAGCACCACCATGGTGGGCGCCAGCGTGCCGAGCACGATGAAGTCGGTGAAGTCGATGCAGCTGAAGTTGATGGCCAGGTAGTACAGGGCGCCCAGGAAGGCGAGGCCGCCTACCAGGTTCATGATGATCTGCCTGAACGAGTTCCGGATTGCCTCGTCGGTTTTCGTGAAGCCGATGAGCAAGAACGAGCAGACCGTGGTCACTTCCCAAGCGGTGAACAGCCAGATGAGGTTGTTGAAGAAGATGATGCCGTACATGGCGGCCAGGAACACGAACATCAGCGCGAAGAACGTGGGGCGACGGTCGGGCATTTCGGTATCGGGATGGTGGATGCCGAAGTAGAAGTCGTGCATGTAGCCGATGGAGTACACGCAGATGCCCGTGCCGATGACGCCGATGATCAGCGCCATGATCAGCGAGAGCGAGTCGAAGTAGAGCGCTTTCGTGCAGGTGAGGTCGTGCGCGAAGACGAACTCGAACACCAACGAACCGGCAAGCTGCACAACGGCCAAAAGGATGGCGGCAACGTTCTTGTACTTCACGCCGAAGCAGATGATGGTGATGCCGATGATCACGCTGATAGCAAGGCATGCGTAATCGACGATGCTCGACTGAAAGCTGAAGTACGTTCCCGTTGTGCCCAAGTTCATAACCACGAATGCCACGGACGCAACGGCGATGGCCGCAGAGCCCACGCAGACGATGATGTTGCGCGGCTTCGTGGCGCGTATGACCACTAGCAGCCCCGCAATCACAAGGGGAAACAGGATAAGGAACCCTATCATTTCCATTGGCATGCCCCTCTTCCGGGATCTTATAAACAAAAAGCGACGGACGTCGCAGTACCTACTCTAATCTGAATAACAAAGGCGAAGCGCTCGGCTTCGCCTTGCAGTCGCTCTGCTCGGTGAACGGGTATAGGCTATTTGTCGGACAAGAGCTTTTCAAGGGTGCGCCAGCCAAGCTCAGCGCATTTGACGCGGGCTGGCATGCGGGATATGCCCTCGAGCTCGGCCGCTTCGTCGAGGTCTTCGCGGTCTTCCTCGGAAAGCTCCTTGCCTTGGATCATCCCTAGGAACAGCTCAACCAAGCGCTTCGCCTCGGGAATGGTTTCGCCGGTGATGAGGTCGGCCATCATGTCGGCGGAAGCCTGCGAAACTGCGCAACCGCTTCCCACGAACGATGCTTCCTCGATCACATCGTCTTCGATGCGGAGCTGCAGGGTGAGCTCGTCGCCGCAGCTGGGGTTCACGCCCTCGTGCGAGCAGGTGCACCCTTCCATCTCGTATTTGTAGTCGGGGTGCGAATTGTGCTGCATCAGCGCAGCGGTGTAGATATTGCCAACTGGCGCATTAGCCATGGAACATGCTCCAAACGGTTTCCAGGCCCTTGATCAGGGCATCGATATCGGATTTGTCGTTGTAGAACGCAATGGAGGCTCGGCAGCAGGATTCCACGCCCAACCAAGCCAGAAGCGGCTGCGCGCAGTGGTGCCCTGCCCTGATGGCCACATTGCATCCATCGAGGATACTCGAAACATCGTGGGGGTGTATGTCGGCCACGTTAAAGCTCAGAGCGCCGAAATGCTGGGAAGGATCGGGGTGGCCGATGATGCTGACGTAGGGCAATTCCTGCATGCGTTCCATGAGGTAGCGCATAAGCAGCGCTTCCCTGTTTTCTAGCTGGGAAATGTCCTTCTGCTGAACATACTCGAGAGCCTTGGCAGTAGCGTAGATGCCAGCGGCATCCTGGGTGCCTGCCTCGAACTTCTCGGGCACAGGTGCCCATACCGCATCGGTTTCGGTGACGTTGTCGATCATCTCGCCGCCGGTAAGGAACGGGGGCATAGCGTCCAGCAGGTCATGCTTGCCCCAAAGGACACCGATGCCGAACGGGCCGAACACCTTATGGCCGGAAAAAGCGAAGAAATCGGCTCCGAGTTTCTGCACGTCTACCTGCATATGGGGAACGGACTGTGCGCCATCGACGATCATGACGCCACCAGCTTCATGGGCACGCCGTGCCAATTCGGGAATGGGGTTTTGAATGCCCAGGACGTTGGATACCTGCGTGGCAGAGACGATCTTGGTGTGCTCGCCGATCTTGGCGTCCATCTCTTCTTCGGAGATGACGCCGTTTGCATCGGGGCGCAGGTATACGAGTTTGGCGCCGGTTGCGCGGCAGACCTGCTGCCACGGTATAAGGTTCGAGTGATGCTCCATGATGGTGATGCACACCTCGTCGCCCTCATGGAGGTTGGCCATACCGTAGGTTTTGGCAACCAGGTTCAACGCCTCGCTGGTGTTGCGGCAGAACACCACATCGCGTGCTTCGGGTGCATTGATGAATTTCGCGCAGGTTTCGCGCGCCTCGTTGATCGCAGCAGTGGCCTCAACCGAAAGGCGATACAGGCCGCGCAAGGCGTTCGCGTTCATCGTCTCGTAGAAGTGGCGCTGGGCATCGAGCACGCAGGTGGGGCGCTGGGCCGTTGCCGCACTGTCCAGGAACGCCAAGTCGTGGTTGGCGGCCAGCAGCGGAAAATCGCCCTTGTAGGGGTTTTCCGTGATGGTGGAAAGCTCTTCGGGGGTCATGCGTTAGGCCTCCTCGTCGTTTGCTGCAGGGAAACCTTCGGCATCGATGCCGCGCTGCTCGGCCAGCTTCAAGATCTGCTGGCGAATTGGCTCGTCGGGGAATGCCACGTAGGCTTCCTCGAGCGCCGCAACAGAGAACAGCGATTCGATGGCGGCCTCGGAAAGGCCGCGGCAGTTCAGGTAGAAACGCTGCTCGGGGCGAACGTGGCCGATGGTGGCGCCGTGGTTGCCCATGACGTCGTCCTCGTCGCAGAGGATGACGGGCACGGTTTTGTTCGTTACGTCCTCGTCGGCCAGAAGAACCGTCTCGCGCTCGTTGCCCACAGAGCCTTTGCAGCCATGCACGAAATCGATGGTGCCGCGCAGCGTCTTCCTCGAAGAGCCGGAAAGCACGCCGTTCGCGTCCATGGAGCTTTCAGTAGCCTTGCCACGCTGCTTGACGGAGTAGTTGAAGTCGCGCTCTTGGTCTGCGGCTCCGATGTAGCGGGTGGCAACGTCGATGCGCGATGCTTCGCCGCGAAGGTCGGCCGCCAAGCCAGTGAAAGCATGTTCGGCCCCCAAGACGCGGTGCCCAACGGTTACGTGCGCCTTCGATGCCAGAACGAAGCCGGAGTCGTCGAAAACGGTGATATCACCAGTGAGCGGTTGGATGGATTCGACGTTCACCTGCGCTCCGGCGGCAGCGAAGATGCGAAGCCCGCATCCGACGAACCCGCTGTTGGCGTCCCCTTCGTAGGACACAACGAGGTTCAGGTTCGACCCTGCTTCGGCCACCACGTCGATGCATGCCGTAGAAGAGCATCCATCGACGGCGGACACGCGTACCGTAGCCGAGCATTCGCTGCCTGCCGGTGCAACAAGGGCGGTGCGGCCGCCGGCAACTTCCAGAAGGAACGCGTAGGCGTCTTCGCCCATGCCGGTGATGAACGTATCGGTTACGCTGCCGGAAATCTCTTGCAGCACCGCTTCGCGCTGATACAGCGAAAGCGCGGGAAGGTCCAGGTTGCCCGCTTCCTCTGCCCGCTGAGCGGCGGTTTCCACTGCGCGTGGAGCCGCTTGGGCGGGATCGGAGTCGAGCTCTTGCTGGTATTCGATGAGCGCTGCATCGAACGGAGTGGCGCTTTCGCCTTCGCAATCCGTAAGCTCGAGGCCCACCAGTTCCAGTGACACATCGGATTCGATGGGACGACCGGCAGGAAGAGCTATTTCGGTATCGCTCACCTTCAGCCTGTGCCAGGTAGGGGCAGGCATGGCGTTGGCGGCCACCAGGGTTTCGGTCTGTTCGGTATTTGAGGCCATTACCCAATCGCCCCTTCCATCTCGAGCTTGATAAGGTTGTTCATTTCCACCGCGTACTCAAGCGGCAGTTCCTTGGAAACAGGGTCGGCGAAACCGTTCACGATCATGCCGCGCGCCTCTTCCTCGGAGATGCCGCGACTCATAAGGTAGAACACCTTGTCGTCGCCGATGCGGCCGATAGTGGCCTCATGTCCGATGTCCACGTTCTTGCAGCGGATGTCCATCGTGGGGATGGTGTCGGATCGGCTTTGGTCGTCGAGCATGAGCGACTGGCAGGAAACCGAAGCGGCGGAGCCATCGGCCTTCTCGGTTGCCACGACGGAGCTGCGGAACGTGGAGATGCCGCCGCCCTTGGAAATGGACTTTGTCTCGATGGCGGCGGAGGTGTCCTTCGCGTTCAAAACCACCTTGCAGCCGGTATCCAGGTTCTGGCCGGCACCGGCAAAGGTGATGCCCGTGAACGTGCACGTGCTCTTGCGTCCGTTCAGGATGCTCATGGGATACAGGTAGCCCACATGGCTGCCGAATGATCCGCTTACCCACTCGATAGCGCCGCCTTCGTCGACGATAGCGCGCTTCGTGTTCAGGTTGTACATGTTCTTGGACCAGTTCTCGATGGTGGAATAGCGAAGCTTCGCACGCTTGCCCACGAACAGCTCCACGGCGCCGGCATGGAGGTTGGCCACGTTGTACTTGGGTGCGCTGCAACCCTCGATGAAGTGCAGGTCGGCGTCGTCTTCCACGATGATGAGCGTGTGCTCGAACTGGCCGGCGCCCTTGGCGTTCAGGCGGAAGTAGCTCTGCAGCGGGAAGTCGAGCTTGGTGCCCTTCGGCACGTACACGAAGCTGCCGCCCGACCAAACCGCGCCATGGAGTGCGGCGAACTTATGGTCGGTAGGCGGGATGAGCGTCATGAACTTCTCGTGGATAAGCTCTTCCCACTTCGGCTCCTTCAGCGCCTCTTCGATACCGGAATACACTATACCCATCTTCGAGGCGGTGTCCTGCATGTTGTGGTACACCAGTTCGGAGTCGTACTGGGCGCCAACGCCCGCAAGGTAGGAGCGCTCGGCTTCGGGGATGCCCAGCTTGTCGAACGTGTTCTTAACGTCGTCGGGCAAGCTGTCCCAGTCGCTTTTCTGGTCGGTTGCCGGCTTCACGTAGGTAACGATGTTGTCCATGTCCAAGCCGTCGATGGACGGACCCCAGTCGGGGTTGCACATGGAGTGGTAGGTTTCCAGCGATTTCAGGCGGAACTCCAGCATCCACGAGGGCTCTTCCTTCTTCTGGGAGATCTCCCTCACGATATCGGGGGTCAGACCGGCGTCGAGTTTGCCGGCAACGGCGTCCGCGTAGCGGAAGTCGTACAGGCTGCGGTCGACGTCGGCGACCTCGGTTCGGTTCTTCGTCACGGCAGCCCCCTATTCAGAAGCAGCGGCTTGGCGCTCGAAGCGGTCGAAGCCCTTTTCGTCGATCTCGGAAATGAGCGAGGCATCGCCTTCCGCGACGATACGCCCCTTCACCACAACGTGAACGCGGTCCACGTCCAAATGCTCGAGGATGCGCGTGTTGTGCGTGATGATCACCAGTGCGCCACCGGTGTTGCGCTTGTAGGTATCGATGCCGCGCGAAACCACGCCGAGGGCATCTACGTCCAAGCCGGAATCGGTTTCATCGAGGAAGGCAAGCTTCGGCGCAAGAAGCAGCAGCTGCAGCATCTCGAGCTTCTTTTTCTCGCCGCCGGAAAAGCCGACGCCCAGCTCGCGATCCAGGTAGGAAGAGTCGAAGCTCAGTTCTTTCGCCAGCTCGCGAACGTGCTTGCGGAACTGCTTGCCCTTCATGTCGAAGCCCTCGCGGTCGGCCACCATGGCGCGCAGGAAGCTGGACACGGGAACGCCGGGGATTTCGGTAGGAGCCTGGAAGCTGAGGAACAGGCCGGCGCGGGAGCGCTTGTCGGGGGAAAGATCGGTGATGTCCTGCCCGTCGAAGAACACGCGGCCCGAATCGACCGTGTACTCCGGGTCGCCCATGCACACGCGGCCAAGGGTGGATTTACCGGCTCCGTTGGGGCCCATCACAACATGGGTCTCCCCCGCCCCGACGTTCAAGTCGATGCCGCGAAGGATGGGCTTTTCGTCCACCGAGACGTTTATTCCCTGTACAGAAAGAAGTGAATCAGCGCCTGACATCATGCTTGCCTTTCGTTAATCATACTAGTTTGCTAGGATTAAGATAAACGCTCTGGGGGCATTGTCAAGGCACGGCCGCTCATTTGCGATAAACGCGAATTTGCTTGCTGCGGATGGCCCCTGCCAAACGTCTGGGAAGGAAACCGATGCTCATTTCTACCAAAGGCCGCTATGCCATGCGCTTGATGATCGACCTTGCCCAGAAAGATGAAAGCGACAAGGTTTCCTTGCGCGAGGTGGCCGAATACGAGGGCATCTCCCAGAAATACCTGGAGCAGCTGGTGCGCCCCCTTACCCAGGCGGGGCTTATCAAAGGCATGCGCGGGAAGAACGGCGGGTACAGCCTGGCGAAGCCGACCGAGGAAATCAAGGCCGGCGACGTTCTGCGCGCGGTGGAGGGCACCACCATCCCCGTGGCCTGCTCTGCGCTTGAGACGGGGTGCGAACGCGGCAACGAATGCAATGCGGTGCGCTTCTGGGCCGGGCTCGACCGCGTGATCGAGGATTACGTGGACGGCGTTACGCTGGCGGATTTGGCCAAGCATTAGGATCGGCGCTGCCGTTATGGAGCGGCGATTTGCAGCGAACTAATAGCTTACGAGCCTCTTTTGGTAGGAGCACACCACGCAGGCGTCGTGACCCTCTTGCTTCACCGCATTGCGCAGTTCCTCGACGGGAAGGCGATAGGTGTTGTTGTTCTCGGAGATGTGCATGGCTATGACCTGTTCCAACCCCGGGTGCAGCAAGCTAAGCAGCTCCTGCGCGGATTGCTGGTTGCTCAAATGGCCCAGGTCGGAAGCAACGCGTTGTTGCAGATGGTAGGGATACGGGCCGTTTTCCAGCATATGCGGGTCGTGATTCGCTTCAATGGCAAGGACACGACAGCCTTTAAGCGCGTCGTGCGCGGCGCCGGTAACCACGCCCGTGTCGGTCATGAACCCCAAGGCATCTTCCCCATCCCAGAAACGGAACCCAAACGATCTTGCCGCATCGTGCGAGGTGGAAAAGGGCGCAACCTGCATACCCGCCAGGGAAAGCTGCGAGCCTTCTTGGAAGTGCTTCACATCCGTTAGACTGCAAACCTCGCAGATGGCCTTGCTGTTCCGCAGACAGCGCTCGTTCACATACAGGGGAACTTCGAGTTTGCGCTTTGCCAGCTCGCGGTAGAGCACTCCGAGCCCTTTCACGTGGTCGGAGTGCTCGTGAGTGATGAGTACCGCTTTTAGCTGAGCCAGGTCGAAGCCCGCCTCTTGCGAACGAGTGAGAATGTCGCGCTTGCAGATTCCCGCATCGATGAGTACGCCTTCGCCGGTGCGCGTGTCTTCAACTATGGTGGCGTTGCCCTTGCTTCCGCTCGCAAGCACATGAATGCGCAGGGTTCCGTTGTTCTTGCGGCTTGCACCACCCTGCAGCGAGCAACCTTCTTTGCGTGACTGTTCGATTTCCGCACGCGTCAAAGACGCATCGTTAGACGATTGCCCTAGCATGGCTGCCCCATCCCCCTTAAACG
>CAVHGQ010000003.1:0-1090 GCA_963635335.1 Candidatus Melainabacteria bacterium
GTGATGCCCAGGGAAATGGGCTCTTCATCGATCCAGCAGGCTTCAGCCAATCCTTCTTTTGCGGCCTGCATCATCTTCACACCGCCGACCGCATGCATGGTAAGCATGTCGGCACCGGCTTCGGCAGAAGCCTTGGCAGCACCCTTCACCTGGTGCGGAATATCGTGGAACTTCAGATCCAAGAACACCTTGAAGCCGCGCTTCTGCAGCATATGGATGAAGTAAGGCCCCTCTTGGTAGAACAAGGTCATGCCAACCTTCAGCCACTTGGCGCGGCCGGAGAGCATGTCGGCAAGCTCAAGCGCACGCGTGCGGTCGCAGTCGAGGGCAACGATAACGCGGTCTTTGCGCGGGATGCTGTTGAAATCTAGCATTCAAGTGCTCCAATCAGTTCCTTGACGTCGGCAACGCCCATCTCTTCGCAATACTGTTCTATGCCGGCAATCACATCGAGCGTGGCCTTGGGGTTGTTGAAGTTGGCGGTGCCCACGGCAACGGCGGTAGCGCCGGCAAGCATGAACTCCACCGCATCGGTGCCGTTCATGATGCCGCCCATCCCCAGGATGGGAACCTTAACGGCATTGTGCACCTGCCAAACCATACGAAGGGCAACCGGTTTCACGGCAGGGCCGGAAAGGCCGCCGACCACGCGCGCAAGAACGGGCTTCTTGCGACGAACATCGATGGCCATGCCCAGCAGCGTGTTGATGAGCGAAATCGCATCGGCACCCGCAGCTTCGGCCGCCTTGGCAATCTCGACGATATCGGTAACGTTGGGCGTGAGCTTGACGAACATCGGGCGCTTCGTTGCCGCCCTGCAGGCCGATACAACCTCTTCCACCATCTTCGGATCGGTACCGAAGGTAAGGCCGCCAGAATCGACGTTGGGGCACGAGATGTTCACCTCGTAGGCATCCACGTCATCGGTTTGCTCCAAAGCCTGGATAACCGAAACGTACTCGGGAACGCTATGGCCGGAAACGTTGACGATGATGGTGGCATCTTGGCTGCGAAGCCAGGGCAAGTCGCGGCTCTTCAGCACCTCGACGCCGGGGTTCTGAAGCCCGATGGAGTTGAGCATGCCGCTGGG
>CAVHGQ010000003.1:1334-19289 GCA_963635335.1 Candidatus Melainabacteria bacterium
TTGCGGCCGTCAACCGTCTCCACGATGCAGGAAAGGCAGGCGCCGATACCGCAGGCCATGCGCTTCTCCAGCGAGATGTAGGTGGGAATGCCGGCTTTCAGGGTGATATCGGAAACCGCATGCATCATGGGCTCGGGACCGCAGCACGCCACGTAATCGAACTGCTTTTCGGCAATACGCTGCGAAACCAGATCGGTGACGAAACCGGCATGCCCGCGCGAACCGTCGTCGGTAGCAAGATAAGGCTCGCCACCCAAAAGCTCGGTGTACTTGGATTCGCACACCAAGGCATCGGCGCTCTGCGCGCCCATAACCACCTCGACATCGGCACCGGCGCCAACCAGCTCCTGCGCATGCATGAACAAGGGTGCGGCGCCCACGCCGCCGGCAACCAACAGAACGCTTCGGGCCGCCTCGGGCACATGCCAACCATGGCCAACCGGCCCCATAAGGCCAACCTCTGCCCCGGGTTCTACCGTGGTGAGCTGCTTGCTCCCGAAGCCGACCACCTGGTACAGGATAACCAACTTGGAGCCCTCGCTCACATGGAACACCGAGAACGGACGGCGCAGGATATGGCCTTCCATACCAGGGATAAGCATGTGCACGAACTGGCCAGGCTGAACGTTCCCGGCGATATCGGCCGCATCGACGGTAAGGAGCCAAAGCCTATCGGTGAGCTGCTCGTTGGCAACCACCTTGGCTTGCGTATCTTGGATAGCTGCCATGCGGCTTACCTTTCCTCCCACTGATCAAGGTCTTGCAGGGCAATGATGGGAAGGCTCTGCTCGCGCAAGGTCTCGATAGCGGAAACGAATGCCTGAGCGCCGGCGAGCGTGGTGACGTAGCACAGGTTCTGGCGTACGCACATCGTGCGCAGCTGATAGCCGTCGCCTCGCGTTTCCTGACCGAACGGCGTGTTGATAACCAGGTCGATCTCGCCGTCCATGATCTTGGTGCCGATGTTCGGCTCTTCGGTGCCGATGCGCCCGATCTGCTCGCAGGGGATTCCGGCGGAGTCCAGAGCTCGTGCCGTGCCTTCAGTACACAGCAACTTGAAGCCCATACGGGAAAGATCGCGGGCCAAAGGCAGGATGGCGCGCTTGTCGCGGTCGCACACGGAAACGAAGCAGGTACCGCCCGTGGGAAGCTCCATGCTGGCGGCAGCCTGGGTCTTCGCGTAGGCCGAGGGGAAGTTGTTGGCAATGCCCATAACCTCGCCGGTGGATTTCATCTCAGGCCCCAAGATAACGTCGGCGCCCGGGAAGCGACCGAACGGCATTACGGCTTCCTTCACGCAGAAATGGCTTTGACGGCGCTCGTCGGAAGGCAGACCGAACGAAGCAATCTTCTCGCCCGACATGATGCGAGCGGCAAGCTTCGCCAGGGGAACACCCGTTGCCTTGGAAACGAACGGCACGGTGCGCGAGGCGCGAGGGTTGGCCTCGATAACGTAGACCACGGCGTCCTTGATGGCGAACTGGATGTTGATCAGGCCGACTACGCCCAAGCGCTTCGCCAAGCGGCGCGTGATGTCGCGCAGCTGGGAAACCTGAGCCTCGGAAAGGGTGAAGGGCGGGATGCAGCAGGCGGAGTCGCCGGAATGCACGCCGGCTTCCTCGATATGCTCCAGCACGCCGCCGATGTACACGTCCTCGCCGTCGCACAGGGCGTCGACGTCGCTTTCGATGGCGCCTTCCAGGAAGCGGTCGAGGTACACCGGATGATCAGGCGTGATGCGCGCGGCTTCCGCCATGTACTTTTCCAGGTACTTCGCATCGTAGGCGATGACCATGCCACGGCCGCCCAGAACATAGCTGGGGCGAACCAGCAGCGGGAAGCCGATGCGGTCGGCAACCTGGCAAGCCTCTTCGAAGGAGGATGCCATGCCTGCGGCAGGGTACGTGATGGAAAGCTCATCGAGGATGGCCGAGAAACGGTCGCGGTCTTCCGCCAGGTCGATGGCCTCGGGCTTGGTGCCCATGATGTGCACGCCGGCATCCTGGAGCGCACGGGCAAGCTTCAACGGCGTCTGGCCGCCCAACGTTACCACTACCCCATCGGGCTGCTCCACATCGACGATATCCATAACGTCTTCGTAGGTGAGCGGCTCGAAGTACAGGCGGTCGGAGGTGTCGTAGTCGGTGGAAACCGTTTCGGGGTTGCAGTTGACCATGATGGTCTCGTAGCCGGCATCGTGCAGGGCGTAGCTTGCGTGCACGCAGCAGTAGTCGAACTCGATGCCCTGGCCGATACGGTTGGGGCCGGCGCCCAAGATCATCGCGCGCTTCTTGGTGGCCGGACGCACCTCGGAAGTGCCCAGCTCATAGGTCTTGTAATGGTACTCGGTAAGGCTCTGGAACTCGGCGGCGCACGTGTCTACCGTCTTGAAGACGGGAACAACGCCAAGCTCCTTGCGGCGGGCGCGAACCGTGAGCTCGTCGGAGCCGGTAAGGTAGGCGATCTGGTCATCGGAAAGGCCGTAGCGCTTGGCAGTGAGCATGTCGTCGGCGGAAAGCTCTTCCAGCTTGCACTGGGCCACCGCGCGCTCCACGGCAACGATGTCGTAGATGCGGTTCAGGAACCAGCGGTCGATCTTGTTGGCCTGGAACACCTGCTCTACCGTCCAGCCGCGGCGGAATGCCTCGGCAACGTAGAACACGCGGTCTTCGGTGGGAAGGGCAACCAGCTCGTCGAAGCGCTCCTCGTCGAAGGAATCCTTGCCATCGCCGCCCAGGCCGTAGCGGCCGTTCTCCAGCGAGCGCATGGCCTTGCCGAAGGCCTCTTCGAAGGTGCGGCCGATAGCCATGATCTCGCCCACGGCCTTCATGCGCGTGGAAAGGGTGGTATCGGTGCCCTTGAACTTCTCGAACGCGAAGCGCGGGACCTTAACCACGCAGTAGTCGATGGTGGGCTCGAAGCACGCGGGCGTTGCCTTGGTGATGTCGTTGGTGATCTCGTCCAGGGTATAGCCAACCGCCAGCTTCGCCGCTGCCTTGGCAATCGGGAAGCCGGTAGCCTTGGAGGCAAGTGCAGAGGAACGGGATACGCGGGGGTTCATCTCGATGACGATGAGACGGCCGTTGTCGGGGTTAACCGCGAACTGAACGTTCGAGCCGCCGGTCTCTACGCCGATCTTCTCCAAGATGGCAAGCGAAGCCACGCGCATGCGCTGGTATTCCACATCGGAAAGCGTCTGAGCAGGGGCAACGGTGATGGAGTCGCCGGTGTGCACGCCCATGGGGTCCAGGTTCTCGATGGAGCAGATGATGATGCCGTTGCCGGCGCGGTCGCGCATGACCTCCATCTCGTACTCTTTCCAGCCCTCGATGCTCTCTTCCACCAGAACCTCGGTTACCGGCGAAAGGTCAAGACCCTGGGAAACGATGAGCTTCAGCTCTTCCTCGGTGTGCGCGATGCCGCCGCCTGCGCCACCCAAAGTGAACGACGGGCGGATTACCACCGGGTAGCCCAGGCGTTCCACCAGGTTGAGGGCATCGTCGACCGAGTAGGCGTAACCGCTGCGGGCAACCTCCAGGCCGATCTCCGCCATAGCCTCGTTGAACTGTTTGCGGTCCTCGCCGCGCTCGATGGCGGCAAGATCGCAGCCGATCATCTCGACGTTGTACTTGTCCAGCACGCCAGCCTTGGCAAGCTCGACCGCGGCATTGAGCGCCGTCTGACCGCCAAGCGTGGGGAGCAGCGCATCGGGGCGCTCCTTTTCGATGATCTTCTCGATGAACTCCTTGGTGATGGGCTCGACGTAGGTGCGGTCCACCAGCTGCGGGTCGGTCATGATGGTTGCCGGGTTGGAGTTCACCAGCACAACCTCGAAGCCGTCTTCCTTCAGAACCTTGCAGGCCTGAGCGCCGGAATAGTCGAATTCGCACGCCTGGCCGATGACGATCGGGCCGGAACCGATAACGAGGATGCGCTTGATGTCGGTACGCTTAGGCATGTGCCTCTCCTTCCTCAGCCCCGAAGACCCAACCCGAAAGGCGGTCGGAGGCGATGTCGATGTCGAGATAACCCGCGTCGCCGTCCATAAGGCGGGTGAACGCGGTGAACAGGTAATGGGCATCCGTGGGGCCAGGGCTGGCTTCCGGATGGTACTGGACCGAGAACACCGGCTGGTCCAGGAAGGCGATGCCCTCTGCCGTGCCGTCGTTGAGGTTCACGTGCGTGAGCTGGATCTTGCCAAAGCGCTCGTTCTGCACAACTGGAGCTACGCCGCGCTGCGCCCAGAAGCGCAAGTCGGCGGTGTGCTCGGAAACCCCGTCGGAAAGCTCCGGCACCAAGGGGCCCAGGCTGTCGAACAACAGACCGAAGCCGTGGTTCTGTGCGGTGATCTCAACGCGGCCAGTACGAAGGTTCATGACCGGCTGGTTGCCGCCACGATGGCCGAACTTGAGCTTTTCCATCTGCGCACCGCTGGCAAGCGAGATCATCTGATGGCCCAGGCAGATACCGAACAGCGGCACCTTGCCGATGAGCTTCTGCACCTGCTCGTAGGTATCGCGAACGGCCTCCGGGTCGCCCGGGCCGTTGCTCAGGAACACGCCGTCGGGGTTCAGGGCGAGGACATCCTCTGCGGGGGTGTCCCACGGCACAACCGTGAGCTTGCAACCCACGCGCACCAGCCCCTGCAGGATGGATTTCTTCACACCGCAGTCGTAAGCCACCACGTTGTAGCGAGCTTCAGCAGGAGCGGCTACCGCGAACTCCTGGCTGGCAGGAAGCTCATCGAAGCCGGTTTTCTGACTGCGCGAAACCGTTTTGGCCAGGTTCACGCCAACGATGCTCTCCGATGCGCGTACCTTTTCGAGCAGGCTCTGCGCATCAAGGTCGGTGGTGGAGATGGCGCCACGCTGAGCGCCCTTGTCGCGCAGATGGCTGGTAAGCGAGCGCGTATCGATTCCGGCGATTGCCACTACCCCGTTTTCGGCAAGGAAGCTGGGCAGGCTCTGGGTGCTTCGCCAATTTGAGGGCGTGAAGCACATGTCATGGACGACCAGGCCGCGAAGCGCAAGCGAATCGGACTGCAGGTCGTCGGGGTTGATGCCGTAGTTGCCGATCTGAGGGTAGGTCATGGTGATGATCTGGCCGGCATACGATGGGTCGGAGATCACCTCGAGGTAGCCCTCCAGCGAGGTATTGAAGCAGACCTCGCCGAACACCTCGCCTTCGGCAGCACAGGAATAGCCTTCGAACACCGAGCCATCTTCAAGAACCAGAAGAGCCTTCGGGCGAGCACCGATGCTGGTGTTTTCCAGAAGCTTACTCAACGACTTCACCTTCCTTACAGGTCATGGTGCCTGCCATGAACACGTCAGTGGCACGCCCCTTCAATTCGTAGCCCAAGAAGCCGCTGTTCTTGGATTTGGATACCATGTCCTCGGCCTTCACGGTCCAAGCCGTTTCGGGGTCGAACACGGTGATGTCGGCAACCGAGCCCGGCTCAAGGCGAACCTGCTCGAGCCTGAGTATCTCGCGCGGACGGATGGCCATCAGCTCGACCATGCGATTGTAGTCAATGTGCCCCGGGCGAACCAAGTAGGTGAGCACCACGCCGAGCGAGGTTTCAAGGCCGGTCATGCCGAAGGGAGCCAGCTCGAATTCGCGGGCTTTCTCGTGGGCGGCATGCGGCGCATGGTCGGTGACGATGACGTCGATCGTGCCGTCCTTGATACCCTCGATGATGGCCTCGTTGTCGGCCTTGGTGCGCAGGGGCGGGTTCATCTTGAGGTTCGTGTTGTACGTAGCGGTAAGGTCGTCCTCGTTCAGCACGATATGATGCGGCGTTGCCTCGGCGGTAACCAGAGCACCGCGCGCCTTCCCCTCGCGAACGATATCCACGCCGCGAGCCGTGGTGATGTGCTGGATGTGGATGGGGCAACCGGTGAGCTCCGACAGGGCGATGTCGCGCTGGATCTGCAGCTCTTCGCCCGCTGCGGGCCAGCCGGCCATCCCCAAGCGCGTGGAAACAACGCCTTCGTTCACCTGGCCGGGACCTACCAAGTCCTCGTCCTGGCAGTGGCTCATGACTACCTTGTCGAAGGCCTTGGCGTAATCCATGACGCGGCGCATCATGCCTGCGCCCTGAACCCCGCGGCCGTCGTCGGTGAAGGCGACGGCACCATGGGCTGCCATGTCGCCGATTTCCGCCAGAGCCTCGCCCTTCAGCCCCTTGGTGCAGGCGCCGGAGGGGTATACATGGCAGTGGCCGGCGTTGGCAGCTTGGTCCAAGACGTAGTCGATGGTTGCGCCGTTGTCGGTGGTAGGCGTGGTATTGGGCATAGAGCAGATGCCGGTGAAACCGCCGTGGGCGGCTGCCGCCGTGCCCGTTTCGATGGTTTCCTTGTACTCTTGGCCGGGGTCGCGCAGATGCACGTGGATATCCACCAAACCGGGAACCGCGATGCACCCGGTGCGGTCGAGAACCTCGGCGCCTTCGCAGGAAAGGCCTTCGCCCACGGCGGCGATGGTCTCGCCGTCGATGAGGATATCGGCCACCTTGTCCAAACCAAGAGCCGGGTCGATAACCCGGACGTTCTTAACGAGATGCTTCATCTGAGCCCCCTAGCAGAAGATAGATAAGCGCCATGCGAACGCAGACGCCGGAAAATACCTGATCGACGATTACCGAATGCTTGCCATCGGCCATGTAGCTGTCAAGCTCGACTCCGCGGTTGATGGGGCCGGGATGGCAGATGATGGCGTCTTCCTTCATCAGCTTCTCGCGATCGCGGGTAAGGCCGTAGCGAAGGTTGTACTCGCGCAAGCTGGGGAACGGCGCGCTTTCCAAGCGCTCCATCTGGATGCGCAGCATATACACAACGTCGAGATCGGGAAGCGCCTCTTCCAGATGCGGGGTTACCTCGTTGGCACCCAGAACATCGGGGCGAGCCGGCAGAAGCGTGGCCGGGGCGATAAGCGTGACATGGGCGCCCATCTTGCGCAGGGCGGGAACGAGAGATCCGCACACGCGCGAATGGGCGATGTCGCCAACGATGCCAACCTTCAAGCCCTCGAACGAGCCCTTTTCCTTCCAGATGGTGTACAGGTCCAGCAGGGCCTGCGTGGGATGCTCGTGCTTGCCATCGCCCGCATCGATGACCGATGCGTTGGTGTTCTGGGACACCAGGTACGGCGAGCCGGCGCACTTATGGCGCACGATGAACATATCCACCTTCATGGAGTCGAGCGTGCGCACCGTGTCTACCAGGCTTTCGCCCTTCACGGTGGAAGAAGCGCTGCCGCCGGCGTTCATGGAATCGCAGGACAGGCGCTTCTCGGCCAGCTCGAACGAACCGCGCGTGCGCGTGGAAGGCTCGAGGAACAGATTGCAGATGGTCTTGCCGCGCAGTGCGGGAACCTTCTTGATGGGGCGGTTGTTCACCTCTTCGAAGGTCTTCGCCTGCTCGAGGATGGTAAGGATGTCCTCACGCGAGAGGGCATCAATGGAAAGCAGGTTCTTATGGGCGAACATGCGCACCTCCCTTCAACGGAGCAGAGCCGACATGCGAGCCGGGGGAAACCTTGGAAATGCGAACGCACGATTCCCCGTCGGCTTCCTTGAGGTAAAGACGGACGTTCTCGTTCGCGGCGGAGGGAACGTTCTTGCCCACGAAATCGGCGCGGATGGGCAACTCGCGATGGCCACGATCGACCAAGGTTGCCAACTGGATGCGCGAAGGACGGCCGAAATCCATGAGCGCATCGAGCGCTGCGCGGATGGTACGGCCGGTGTAGAGCACGTCGTCGACCAGCACGATGGTCTTGCCGTCGAGCGAGAACAGAATGTCGGTGCCCTGGACGACCGGCGCGATGTTAGAGAGGGAATCGTCGCGGTAGAAGCTGATATCGAGTGCGCCGACAGGAAGCGAAACGCCCTCTATCTCGCTAATAAGCTTGGCCAAGCGATGGGCCAGGATGTCCCCGCGCGTAACGATGCCGATAAGGGCCAAGTCTTGGCACCCTTTGTTCTGCTCGAGGATCTGATGGGCCATGCGCACGAGGGTCCGTTCGATCTCGGACTCATCCATGACCACTGATTCCTCAAGTTCCGTATCTTGCATGCACGCTCCTTTCGCTGAATCGAAGTGCGTACACAGAAGCCGCTTGGCTAGACGCATGAAAATGCACCCAGCAGCAATCCCCTGCCCGGATACTAAAAAGCCCCAGGCACGAGAGGGGCAATCAGTCTTGTTTCCGCACTGCCCGAACAGGCCGCGCCGAAACGATATGTTTGCACCTTATCGGTCTCTCTGTACCGCCATTAAAGGTTGGTCAAAGTATACGACAGGCACCGTGCGGGGTCTAGGAAAAAAGCGCCCACCGGGAAGAACCGATGGGCGCTTTTAGCTCAATTCGATTGCCGGGGATTTGTCGGCCGATTCGCTTCGGAACGCCTCCCTATTTTGCGCGCTTCAGCACGCAGACGAAATGCGAATCGTAGATAGGGCCGGTGACCTTTTCGCGGTACAGCGCATCGGAAGATACCGTGCGCACCATCTTGAAGCCAGCACCCTCCTCGCTTGCCAGGAAGGCGTCGATAACATCCTGGTTCTCTTCCTTCAGCACCGTGCAGGTGGCGAAGGTGAGCTGACCGCCGGGCTTGACCAAGCGCGCTGCCTGGGCAAGCATCTTGCCGCCCACTTGCGCCAGCGACGAAACGTCCTGCTCGCTCATGCGCCAGCGGATGTCGGGATGGCGACGCAGCGTGCCGATGCCAGAGCACGGAGCATCCACCAACACGGCATCGTAGGCCCCTTCAGGCAGCGAGCTGAGGTTGGTGGCGTCCTTCACGAACACCTGGTCCTGCTTGATGGCGGCATCGGCCAGGTGCTTTTCGCGCTCACGGGTACGCACCGGGTCCATGTCCAGGGTATCGAGCGTGATCTGCTCGCCGAAGCGGCTCAGGGCCACGTTCTGCAACATGATGGTCTTCGTGCCGCGGCCGGCGCCGATTTCCAGGAAGCGCTCGGGCTTCTGCTCCGGCATCGCCAAGGCGGCAGCGCATTGGGCAGCCACGTCGGTGATGACGAGGGAACCCTCCGTTAGCAGGCGGGAAACCAGCTCGTCGGTAACGGCCTTTCGCTCAGCGAAACAGAACGCGGGAATGGCGCACGGCAGGTCCACCATCTTCGATACCGGAACGACCTTCACATGGCGCTCCACCAAAGAAGACAAGGTCTTCGGGCCGTCAACGCGCGCAAGGTTCAGCATGAAGAAGAGGGGCGCTGCCTTGTTGGAGCGCTGCATAAAGCGCAGATACTCTTCGTTGCCCAGGTCGTTGGCAAGGCGCTGGGCCAGCCATACCGGGAAGCCCTCCTGCAAAGCCGCCGCCTTCACGTCTTCGGCGGGGTCGCCGAACGGGAAGGTGTCCTTCAGCTCTATGGCACGATGCAGCGCGAAGTTGGCCAAGCCCGATGCCTGAGGGGCAACCGAGCGAACCAGCTCCACGCCCTGGTCGGCAACCACGTGGTCGGGCTTGCCCAGGTAGAACAGCTCGCAGAACGACATGCGCAGCGCATCGCGAACCTCGGGCTGGATATCCTGCGGGTTGTCCACCACCGAATCGATGAGCTGGTCGAGCGAGCCCTTGCGCGAGACCACCTCGGTGGCAAGCACACGGGCAAACGACCGCTCAACGGCAGGCTTGTCGGAATACGTGACGAACTTGTCGATGGCCTCGGAAAGGTAGCAACCCTGCTCGCGAACATAGGAGAGCACCTCGAGCGAGAGGATGCGCGCAGGCGTGGCCTTGGTGAAGCGCTTGGCCTGGCCGTTCTTCTTTCCCTGACCAGCGCGGTACCCCAGGCTCTTCGTGCCGGCGGGGTTATGGGTGTTCTCGAACCCGCGGAAGCCCGTGGACTTGCGCTCTTCGGAACCGGCCTCAGCGGCGTTGCTCACGCGCTCGCGGTTCTGGAACCCGGGCTTGCCGCCCCTGTTGCCGCCGCGAGAATAGCTTTTGCCGCCCTGGCCGTCGCGCTTGAAGCCGCCACGGGGCTTGCCGGAGCCGGAGAACTTGCCATTCGGCCTGCGATTACGGTCGCCGCCGCGATAGCTGCCCTTGTATCCGCCTTCGGTGCGGTCGCTGGCACCTTTGCCGCGATAACCTTGTCCTTGGGGCCTGCGCTCTTCACTGCCCGCTTGACGCTTATCGTCGTTGCGATGGAAGCCGCCGTTGCGCGGCTTGCCAGAGCCCTGGCCGGGTCGGCCACCGCCGCGCTTGCCGTCGCGGAAACCGGGTTTGCCGCCTTGCTTGTTGAAGTTGCGGCCGCCAGAGCGCCCCTGGCCGGAAGGCTTTCCGCCTCGGTAGCCGCCCTTGAAGCCGCCCTTACCGTTGCCGGAAGGCCGAGAGGCCCCTTTGTTCCCGCTGGGCTTTCCCGCGTTGTTCTGGTTATCCATTGATCTCCTGCCATTCTACGCCGCCCTGCTTGATGCCCTGGATGCCCGCCGCGAAGGCCTTGGCCTCCATCGACTTCTTGCCATCGGGCTTGACCAGCGTCAATTCCAAAATTTGCTCTGGGTCGTCGAAGCCCAGGTAAAGCCGCTTCGCGCGGAAGCCCACCTGTCCCGCACCGAGCGGGAACTCGGGATCTTTGCTTGTCAGCGAGGCAGCCTGAACAGCCACGCCCTTGCCCGAGATGCTGCAGCGGCACGGGTGGCTCTCGCTGGAAGCGCGCACATGGCGCAACGCCTGGGCCGCGCTCATGGAAGGCGCGATATCAAGCTCGCCCTTCGCCACCTTTTCGGCATACGCAACGCCTTCGCTTGATTGCTGGTGCCAGGGAAGCTTCCCTGTAGACTCCAGCTCGTCGAGCGAGGCCACCAGCAGCTGGCCACCTTCCTGAGCGAGCTTCAAAGTGAGCTCGTCGGCGCCTAGGTCGGCGATTGCGACCTTGCACTCGCGGCAAACCGCTCCCGTATCGAGGCCTTCTTCCATGCGCATGATGCCCACGCCGGTGAATTCATCGCCCGCAAGGATGGCGCGCTCGATGGGGGCCGCACCGCGCCAGCGCGGAAGCAGCGATCCGTGGACGTTCAGGCAGCCGAAACGGGGCAGCTCCAAAACGCGCGCGGGCAAGATGGCGCCGTACGCGGCAACGCAGACCACATCGGGCTCAAGGCCGGAAAGCGCGTCGAATGCCTCGTCGCTGCGCAGCGACGAGAACTCGAACACCGGAACCCCTGCAGCAACGGCCGTTTCCTTTACCGGCGAGGCAACGAGCTTCTTGCCGCGTCCGCGCACCGCATCGGGGCGGGTAAAGCAGCCCACCACCTGGTGCTTCGATGCCAGCAACGCCTGAAGCACGTTGGCCGCGAACTGGGGCGTGCCCATGAACACTACGCGCATGCTATTCCGTCTCCCCAGGCTTGGCGCCGTTGGCCAGCGCGATGTTGTAATCGTGCAGCGCCTTCACGCGATCCATCGGGCTGCACGACTCGAACAGGGTGATGCCGTCCAGATGGTCCGTCTCGTGCTGGAAACAGCGGCCCAGAAGCCCACCGCTCTCAAGCTCTACCTGGTTGCCGTCGAGGTCGAAGAAGCGGACGCGAGAGATCTCGTGGCGCTCGATGGGCACCGAGATCCCGGGGATGGAAAGGCATCCCTCGTCGGCCGTTACCAGCTCCCCCTTGCGCTCGATGACCTCGGGGTTCACCAGAACCAGCGGGTTCGACGACCCGTCCGGCCCGTCGTAGCAGTCGATGACCACCAAGCGGATGCCCAGCCCCACCTGGGGCGCTGCCAAGCCGCAGCCGTTGTTCGCGTACATGGTGTGCAGCATCTGCTTGGCAATCTTCTTCAAGGACCTGTCCCCCACCTTGCACGGCTCGCACACCTGGCGAAGCATGGGATCGGGCGAAAGAACGATGTTCATGGATCTCATGGCGCATCCTTCCGTTTTGTACGTAAGCCGCGCGCAACAGGGCACGGCAGAAATTATCGCAATAGCTGAGTATACCAGCGCAAAACGCTGCGGCTTGCGCTATTCCGTTTTGGCATGGCCTTTGCGCAAACGGTTCAGCTCTTCCTGCACCATCAAAATGCTCTGGAACACCATGTTCTGTTCCTCGGGCGTTTGGGCGGCATCCATCTGGGCACGCATGTCCGCAACCGCCGCTTCCATGTCGCCGATGGCAAGCTCATCGGCAAGGAAGCGAAGCGTGTCGTGAGCCGGCGCACCGGAGGGCAACGAGGAAGAGGTGAGGATCCGCGAAGCGTACTTACAACGGGACTGGGCACGCATGATCAGGTCGGCAACCGTCACATCGGCGTCTTCCACGACCAAGTCGATGAGCACCTGCGCAAGCTCGCCGTGCACCCGCTCGTGCCATGCGGTCTGCCCCAGCTCGTTCATGAACTCGGGAACCATGGCCGGGTTCTGGGCGCACAGGCTCAGGAACTCGCGCTCGGTGCGGATGCGGTTGCGTTCTGCAGGGGGCAGGTCGGCAAGGCGGCGTCGCTTCGGGGCCGGAGCCGCAGCGCCGCGACGGGCATCCACGTCAACAACCGTGGGCGGCTTCAGCGCCGCCAGACGTTCCAGGATATCCTGCTCGCGGGAATGCACCTTGCTGGCAATGTACACCGCGTAGTCCTTCGCCAGAAGCGAGTCCTTGATGGGGGCAAGCACCGAAAGCGCATCGGTAGTTGCGCGTGCCCTGCCTTCGGGTGAGGAAAGGTCATGGCGACCCAAGCGGCGGTCGATGCCGAACTTGATAAGGGGAACAGCGCCGTTCAGCACCTGGCCGAACGCCTCGGCTCCCTTTGCGGCGATGAATTCCGCTGGGTCCAGGTTGTCGGGAAGCGTGACGGCGCACAAGTCAACCCTGGTCACGCCCGCTTCCGGCGTGATGGAGGAATCGATGAACTGCAAAGCCCTGTCGGCGGCGCGCTGACCAGCCTCGTCGCCATCGAACAGGTAGATGATGCGCTTCTTCGCGTGATGGGAGAGCAAGCGGATATGCTGGCGCGTGAGCGAGGTGCCCAAGGTGGCCACCACGTTAGGGAAACCGGCCTCGTGCAGCGCGATCACATCGGTGTAGCCTTCCACGACGATGGCATCGCCCGTGCTGGCCATGCGCGCCTTGGCCTTGTCCAGGGCGTAGAGCACTTCAGACTTGTGGAAGATAGGCGTGTCGCCGGTGTTCAGGTACTTCGGCTCGCCCTGCCCGATAACGCGGCCGCCGAAGGCGATGCAGTCCCCGCGCGAATCGTTGATGGGAAACATGACGCGGTTGAAGAAGCGGTCGTTCACGCCCTGCTGCCCGCGCACAGCGAGGTTGGCTTCAACCAGTTCCTTATCGGTAAACCCCAAAGAGCGCAGATGCGTGACCAGCTTCCGGTGGCCAGGCGCATAGCCTAAGCTCCACCGGTCGGGAACGTTGCCGCCTAAGTCGCGCCCGCCAAGGTAGGCGCGCGCTGAAGCAGCGCCCTCGTCGGAAGAGCGCATCAGCAGCGTATGGTAGTAGTTGGCAGCCTCAGAGCAAGCAGCTTTCAGCCGCGCCTTCTGGCTATGTGCCTTCGTGGCCTGGGCTGATTCCGAAAGCTCGATGCCCGCGCGCCTGGCCAAGAAGCGCACCGCATCGATGAAGTCGACGTCGTCAAGCTTGCGCACATAGGTGATGATGTCGCCGCCTTCGCCGCAACCAAAGCAATGCCAGGTTTGCGAAACAGAATCAACCTTGCAGGAAGGGGTTTTCTCCTGATGAAAGGGGCAGCAGCACCAGAAATCCTTACCTCGCTGGCGCATAACGGCACGCTCACCGAACAGCTCGACCAAGTCGTTGGCCTCACGTACCTTGCGTATGTCCTCGTCGGAGATTATCGGGAAACCCTTTCGCGCGTTCTGAAGAAGCCTACAGCGGCAGCGTGCGGCAGTAGTCGATATTGCCCATAACGGTGCGGATAAGCTCTTCGGTGCTGTCGAACTTGATCATGGGGCGCAGGAACTCCACGAACTCCACTTCGATGTCCTGGCCGTAGATGTCCTTGTCGAAATCGAGGATATGCACTTCGCACGTAGCATCGGTTGCGTCCTTGAACACCGGGGAAACACCCATGGAAACAGCCGCACGGTAGCGCTGGCCGTCAACGATGACGTAAGCGGCGTACACGCCTTCTCCCAGAACGCGGCGCTCCGGCTCGATATAGAGGTTGGCAGTGGAAAAGCCCATATCGGTGCCCTCGCCACGGCCCGGACGAACCTCTTCCACCAACGAGAAGCGCCTCCCCAGCAGCTTCTCGGCCTCGTCCAGGTCGTGAACGCCCAAGAGCTTGCGGATGCGCGTTGCGGTGATGGGAGCCCCATCGGCGCTTTGCAGATTGTGCGCGTCGATATGCGTTCCCGCTTCAGCGCCCCACTCCCCCAAATCGGAAACGGAGCCGGCGGCCTTCGCACCGAAGTGGAAATCAAGGCCAACATGCAGGTGCGCAGGCGCATGGCCGTTGAAGGTCTTGGCCAGGAACCCGACCGGGCTCAGCGCGGCGAACTCACGCGTGAAAGGCAGAACCACCACGGCGTCTACCCCGCTTTCCATCAAGCGATTGATGCGGCGCTCGTTGCTGAGCAGCTTGCGCAGGCGGTCGGGATGGAAGATCTCATCGGGGTCGATGTCGAACGTCAAAGCGATGGACTGACCACCGGTCTCGTGCGCAGTCTTCTGAGCGCACGCCAGAAGGTACTGGTGTCCCTTGTGCACGCCATCGAACACGCCGAAAGCGCAGGATGAGTTCTCGAACACCGAGTGGTCGAAACTGTTGTCAACGTTATAAAGCTGTGCCACGTTCTACACCTATCGAAAACACGCATCGGCAACGGTAGCGATGCTCGGACTCATGGTACTCGTACAATGCCTTAAGCCGGTTGGCGGAAACCACGCCGACCACTTCCCCGTTACGGGGTGGGTCGGGCGAGGCAAACACGCTGGTGGTGCACGCGCAAGGGGCGAACACATCTACCCTGATGGGCTCGTTCAGGGAAAGCGCCTCGGCATCAAGGGGCGAACCGTTCGCAACGCGGTCGGCCACGCCATCGCGCACGAAAGCATACCGCACCCCAAGCACGCGCAACGGATCGAGTTGCGCGCCCTTTGGGTTTTCCTGCAGCTCTTCGAGCGTATAGCATTCCTCTAGGGAGACGTTTCCCGCAATGGTGCGCTCAAGCGAGCTTACATGGGCAGCGGTTTTAAGGTCGCGGCCGATATCACGGGCGATAGAGCGCATGTAGGTTCCCTTGGAAACGCTCATCTCCACCACCCATTCGGCAAGACGACGGCCCTCGCCGTCAACAACCTCGCGAACCTCGTTGAGCTTGGCGTCGAATACCTCGAACTCGCGCGGCTCCAGATCGATGACCGAGCCCTTGCGTGCAGCCTCGTAGGATTTGCGCCCGTTCACCTTGATAGCCGAATAAACAGGCGGCACCTGCGTGCCCTTCCCGATCAGGGAAAAGACGAACTCTCGGGCGAAATCCTCATCGAATGCACGTGCGGGAACAGGTAGAACCTTGGTGACGGCACCCTCTGCATCGTCGGTTTCGGTTCCAATACCGAAACGAATGCCCATGCGGTAGCGCTTTCCATGGCCTTCCATGTAGGCATCAAGGCGCGTGGCGGGACCCACGCAAACGACGAGAACACCGGATGCCAGCGGATCGAGCGTGCCCGTATGTCCCACGCGGCGCTCGTTGAATATCTTGCGGCAGCGGTTCACTACGTCATGGGAGGTCATGCCCACAGGCTTGTTCACTGCCACCAGGCGGCTCAAGCCGGAAGCTCCACGTTTGGCCATGCTACGCACCACTTCCAACCGCATCGGGAAAGCAGAGCTCTTCGATGGTTTGCACCACCTGCACCAAAGCCTGGTCCAGCGAACCATGGAAGGTGAAGCCAGCAGCAGCCTTGTGGCCACCGCCATCGAACTTGCGGGCCACCTGGGCAACATCGGTTGCATCGTCCTTGGCGCGCATGCTGCCACGAACTTCGCCTGGGTCGCTTTCGCGCAGGATGAGCGCCACGCGAACGCCATTGATGGAACGCAGCGTGTCGATAAGCGGCTCGGCATCGGCCTTCACCGCGCCACACTGAGCGAAATCGGCCTTCGTCAGGTTGGACACGGCCAACTGGCCGTTCTGGTGCAAAGCCATCTTTTGGATGACGATCTGCTCCAGGCGGATGCTGGCAAGGGTACGGTTCTGGAAGAACTCCCGGTTGATGACAACCGGGTCGGCGCCCGCCTCCATCATCTCAGCAGCAACCGCGAACGACTGCGCCGTGGTGTTCTGGAAGGCAAAACGGCCGGTATCGGTGATCAGCCCGGTAAGCGCGCACTGGGCAGCTTCAGGCGTAACGGCACCCAGCAGCTTGCACACCTGCCACACCAGCATGCTGGCCGAAGGCGAATCGGCATCGGTATAGCTGTAGTCGGACATGCGCAAGGGAGTGGCATGGTGGTCGATGGTGAACGTTACCGAGGCTTTGGCCTGCAGCGGTGCAGCGGTACCCACGCGCTCCACCGTGGGAACGTCCACGGCAACGAAGACATCGCAGGGGCCATCGTAGTCGCAGCCCGCAAACATATCGGAAGCACCAGGAAGGAAAGTCAGATTCGCCGGCACGGGATCGGGCTTGGCCAAAACGCAATGCGCACGTTTGCCCAACTTGCGCAGCGCATGCATAAGCGCAAGCTGTGAGCCAAGGCAATCCCCGTCGGGGTTCACATGACCGCAGATGACGAAATCGTCGAGCGTTGCAAGGCGCTCGGCGATTTCGGAAAGGGTGGTATTGGTTTGAGGGGTAGGCATTAATCCTCTTCGGTAGAACGGTTCCTAGCGGCATCTCGTGCCAGGGCGTTGGCGATGCGCTCGGCTTCGTCAACGCTGGAATCCAGCATGAAACGAAGCTCGGGGGCAACACGCCAGGAAAGCTTCTTCGCCATCAGAGAGCGGATGCGGCCCGCTGCCGCTTGGAACGCGGCTGCGGTATCCACATAGCGCGAGGGCTCGGTGGTGTAGTACACGTTGGCAACCGAACGGTCGAAGCTCACCTCGCAGGCGGTGATGGTAACCATGTTCAGGCGCGGGTCGCTGATCTCGAACAGCAGGATGCTGGCGATGACCTCGCGCGCCTGCTCGTTCACCTTTCGGCTGGAAGAACCTTGCTTCATTACTCGGTCCTCTCGATCTCCACGACCTTGTAACCCTCGATGGTGTCGCCCACCTTGATGTCCTGGTAGCCTTCGATGCCGATACCGCACTCGTAACCACGGGCAACCGTCTTGACGTCGTCCTTGAAGCGGCGAAGCGAAGCGATGTTGCCTTCGTAGATAACGGTGCCGTCACGCACGATGCGTACCTTGTCGTCGCGGGAAAGCTCGCCTTCCACGATGTAGCAGCCGGCAACGGTGCCCGCCTTGGGCACCTTGAAGGTGTCGCGGACCTCGGCGATGCCGGTGTCCTGCTCAACGATGTCGGGCGAAAGCAGGCCGACACGTGCAGCGTTGATGTCCTCGATGGCCTGGTAGATAACACGGTACAGGCGGATGTCCACCTTCTCGCGCTCGGCAACGTCGCGGGTCTTGCCAGTCGGGCGGACGTTGAAGCCGATGATGATGGCGTCGGAAGCCGCTGCCAAGGTAACGTCGGTTTCGGTGATGCCGCCAACCGCAGCATGGATGATGTTGATCTTGACCTCGGACTGATCCATCTTCGAGAACGCATCGCGCAGAGCCTCGATGGAGCCCTGAACGTCAGCCTTCACAACCAGGTTCAGGTCGGTGGTCTTGCCCTCTTCGATGCGGCTGAACAGGTCGTCCAGGTTCATATGCGAACGATCCTCCTGCTTGGCAAGGCGGGCACGCAGAGCGCGCTCTTCGGCCAGGCGGCGTGCGTCGCGCTCGTCTTCGAACACGCGGAACTCGTCACCAGCGGTGGGAACGGAGTTCAAGCC
>CAVHGQ010000004.1:0-1840 GCA_963635335.1 Candidatus Melainabacteria bacterium
CACACCTCCGGCAGCGGTATGTTTCCAGCCGGTTAAATATCCTGTTGGTTTGATGTGCTTGGAGTTATCCATTGCCAACTTTGTTTGTCCAGGCTAACATCAGAGGGTAGTTAGCTATAGATAACATAGCGCTGCTGTGTATTCCGCCCATCGAAAGGGTTCCAAATGGTTCTGTCCGAAGTGAAAAGCAACGGTGTTTACCGCGTAAAGGCATTTCGTGGCGATGGCGACCTGCATCGTCATTTGGAAAACCTCGGCTTCATCCCTGGCGATGAGATCACCGTGGTGTCCCTTATCGGCGGCAATCTCATCGTCAACGTGAAGGGCGCCCGCGTCGCGCTCTCTTCCGAGCTCGCTAAACACATCATGGTCTAGCGCCTCCTCGTTGTGTATCGCATCCCCCCCCAGGCGAGGTAACGGAAGGAGGAAAACGTGAAAACTCTTCGAGAAACCAAGAACGGTGAAACGGTAACCGTGGTGAAGCTCGCTGGTACCGGCGCCGTGAAGCGCCGCATCATGGACATGGGCATCACCAAGGGCTGTTCTGTCTACGTTCGCAAGGTTGCGCCTTTGGGCGACCCGGTGGAAGTAACCGTTCGTGGTTACGAGCTTTCTCTGCGCAAGGAAGATGCGCAGATGATCGAAGTCGAATAAGGCATCTCTGCGCAAGGGGGCTCCATCCGGAATGCTCCTTCAGCGTTGCCGATTCGGCGTAATCGACCGCTCCCCGGCGGTCTTTTTTCAAGCCATCAGTTAGCTGTATCTAACAAAGAATGGAGGAATGAATGAGAGTTGCACTTGCCGGCAACCCGAACAGCGGCAAAACAACCCTGTTCAACGCGCTTACCGGTTCCAACCAGTACGTTGGCAACTGGCCGGGCGTAACCGTAGAGAAGAAGGGTGGCAAGCTCAAGGACGACAAGTCCATCGAGATCACCGACCTCCCGGGCATCTACTCCCTTTCCCCGTATACCCTCGAAGAAGTTGTTGCGCGTAACTTCCTTATCCAGGAAAAGCCCGATGCGATTCTGAACATCGTCGACGGCAGCAACCTGGAACGCAACCTGTACCTCACCACCCAGCTGCTGGAAATGGGCGTTCCGGTGGTCATCGCCATCAACATGATGGACGTTGTGCGCAAGCGCGGCGACGAGATCCACTCCGATGCGCTGGCGAAAGAGCTGGGCTGCAACGTTATCGAGATTTCCGCCCTTCGCAACGAGGGCATCGATGAGGTAGTGAACTGCCTGAAGACCATCGGCTCTGCTGCCCCGGCAACGCCGATTGCCTTCTCGGCTCCTGCCGAGGAAGCGCTTGCGGGCGTTATCGACCGCCTTCCCTCTGATGTTCCCGAGAAGCTGAAGCGCTTCTACGCCATCAAACTGCTGGAAAAGGACGAGAAGATCATCGCTTCCCTGCCTTCCGCGCCCGATGTATCCGACATCATCGAGAAGCTGGAAAAGGAAGCCGACGACGATACCGAAAGCGTGATCATCAACGACCGCTACTCGCATATCTCCAGCATTATCGACAGCTGCCGCAGCAAGAGCGCTTCCAGCGGCATGACCACGTCCGACAAGATCGACCGCGTGGTAACCAACCGCATCTTGGCGCTGCCCATCTTCGTGGTGGTCATGTTCCTGGTGTACTACATCGCGGTAACCACCGTGGGCACGGTTGCAACCGACTGGGCCAACGACGGCGTGTTCGGCGATGGCTGGTACATCGGTGCTGGTCAGGAACAGCTCGATGAGGCAACCGACGAATACGACAACGCCAAGAGCTCGGTGGAAGCCTTCGTGGCTGCAGCCGAGGAAGAGGGCCTGGATGCCAAGTCCGA
>CAVHGQ010000004.1:2122-3589 GCA_963635335.1 Candidatus Melainabacteria bacterium
CGACTACGACAAGTACGCTGAAGAGCTTGAGGGCAGCGAGCCCGACCCCGCCAAGTACGGCTTCTGGGTTCCTGGCATCCCCACGTTGGTTGAGGACGGCCTGGATTCCATCCAGTGCGTCGATTGGCTGAAGGCGCTTATCCTCGACGGCATCATCGCCGGTGTCGGCGCCGTGCTCGGCTTCGTTCCCCAGATGCTGGTCCTGTTCTTGATGCTCGCGTTCCTGGAGTCCTGCGGCTACATGTCCCGCGTGGCCTTCATCCTGGACCGCGTGTTCCGCCGCTTCGGCCTTTCCGGCAAGTCGTTCATCCCGATCCTCATCGGCACGGGCTGCGGCGTTCCCGGCATCATGTCTTCCCGCACCATCGAGAACCAGAACGACCGTCGCATGACCGTCATGACTACGACGTTCATTCCCTGCGGCGCGAAGCTGCCCATCATCGCGCTGTTCGCCGGCGCTGTGTACGGCGGCGAGTGGTGGGTTGCCCCTAGTGCCTACTTCCTGGGCATCATCGCCATCCTGTGCTCCGGCATTGTGCTGAAGAAGACCCGCTTCTTTGCGGGCGACCCGGCTCCGTTCGTTATGGAGCTTCCGGCCTACCACCTTCCCACCATCGGCGCCGTGCTGCGCAGCATGTGGGAGCGCGCATGGTCGTTCATCAAGAAGGCCGGCACCATCATCTTGGTGGCATCCATCCTCATCTGGTTCATCTCCGGCTACGGCGTTACCCCCGAGGGCTTGGTTGCCGTTGAGGATCAGAGCGATTCCATCTTGGCCGTTATCGGCGGTGCGATCTGCTGGATCTGGGCAGGTCAGGGCTTCGGCGATTGGCAGGCGGCTTCCGCTACCATCACCGGCCTTATCGCGAAGGAGAACGTTGTTTCCACCTTCGGCATCCTGTACAACGGCGATGCCGGTTGGTATGCGAACGTTCAGGCGGCCTTCACCTACTGCTCCGGTTACGCGTTCCTGGCATTCAACCTGCTGTGCGCACCGTGCTTCGCGGCAATGGGCGCCATCAAGCGCGAGATGAACAACCGCAAGTGGTTCTGGGCGGCCATCGGCTACCAGTGCGGTATCGCTTGGGTCGTTTCCCTGTGGATCTACCAGTTCGCCGGCTTGGCCATGGGCGAGGTTTCCTTCAACCCGTTCACGGTTGTGGCTCTGGTGCTGTTCGCCGCATTCCTGTGGCTGCTCTTCCGCCCCAACAAGTGGCAGGGCAAGGCTGCGGCTCGTTCGGTAGACGAGGCGTAAACCAGGTTTCGGCTTAGTTGCATGAGTCGGCCGCGGGCTTGCCGGATGCTATGGTGGGCCCGCGGCCTTCGTGTTCCCTGAGGAGGGTGATCGGATATGAATCTTGGATCTGCAATCGTGCTTGCGGTGCTCGTGATCATCGTGGCGGCCATCATCGCCAGTTGGGTTCGCGCCCATAAGCAGGGTAAGCACATCGCCTGCGACGAGTGCGG
>CAVHGQ010000004.1:3899-18445 GCA_963635335.1 Candidatus Melainabacteria bacterium
TTCAAGAACAGCTCGTGGATGCGGTTGTCGCTGTCGAGCTCCGGATGAAACGCCATGCCCAGTTGGTTTCCGTGCTGCACGGCAACCACGTTGCCTTCAAGCTCTGCAAGCACCCGGGTGCCGCCCCGTACCTCCGTGATGTAGGGCGCGCGGATGAAGGTCATCGGCACATCCTGGAAGCTCCCGAACGTTCCGTAGGCATGGAAGCTGCCCAGCTGCCGGCCGTATGCATTGCGGCACACCGTGATGGGAAGCGTGCCGAAGCCCTGTACGGGCAGCCTTTTTTCCGCTGCAGCGGGGTCCAGGTTTGCCAAGTCGCCCGTGCCTTCCACGGTTTCGGCCAAAAGGATGAGCCCCGCGCAGGTGGCAAGCACCGGCATGCCAGCCTCGATGCGTTCCTTAAGGGGTTCCAGCAGCCCTAGCTCGCGCAGGAGCTTGGCTTGAGTGGTGCTTTCCCCGCCGGGCAGCACCAGCCTATCGAAGGGCGTATTCAAATCGGAGGCCTGGCGTATCTCGAAGCAGCTTTCACCGAGCGCTTCGAGCTTGTTCTTGTGCTCGGCGAAAGCGCCCTGCAGGGCCAGGATGGCGGTAGCCATTAGCGACCGCGCTCTTCCATGATCAGCTCGATCTCGTCGGCGTTGATGCCCACCATGGCTTCGCCCAGGTCCTCGGAAAGCTCGGCGATGAGCTTGGCGTCGGTGTAGTTGGTAACCGCCTTCACGATTGCCTGCGCGCGCTTTGCGGGGTTGCCCGACTTGAAGATGCCCGATCCCACGAACACGCCTTCGGCGCCCAGCTGCATCATCAGTGCGGCATCGGCGGGGGTGGCCACGCCGCCGGCGGCGAAGTTCACCACGGGGAGCTTGCCGTTCTCGTGCACGTAACGCACCAGCTCTACCGGTACGGCCAGCTGCTTGGCCTCTTCGAACAGCTCGTCTTCACGCAGGGAAACCACGTGGCGGATCTGCGCGTTCATCTTACGCATGTGGCGCACTGCCTGCACCACGTCGCCGGTGCCGGGCTCGCCCTTGGTACGGATCATGGTTGCGCCTTCGGCAATGCGGCGAAGGGCTTCGCCCAGATCGCGTGCGCCGCAGACGAAGGGAACCGAGAACTTGGTCTTGTCGATATGATAGGTGTCGTCGGCGGGGGAGAGCACCTCCGATTCGTCGATGTAGTCGATCTCGATGGCCTCGAGCAGCTGTGCCTCCACGAAATGGCCGATGCGGCACTTCGCCATAACGGGGATGGACACTGCTTCCTGGATGCCCTTGATCATCTTCGGGTCGCTCATGCGGGAAACGCCGCCCGCTGCACGGATGTCGGCGGGGATGCGCTCCAGAGCCATAACGGCGCAGGCGCCGGCCTCTTCTGCGATGCGTGCCTGCTCGGGCGTGGTGACGTCCATGATCACGCCGCCTTTGAGCATCTGCGCCAACTGGCGGTTAAGGGCAACCTGTTCTTCGGGGGTGTTTGCTGCCATAGGGATCGCTTGCCTTTCGTTTGATGGTTGTTCAGTTCGGTTCACGACTTTAAGCGGCTTCTGGTATTGCAGGTATATCCAAATAGCTCAATAATGCTATGGCCAGAATATAACCAGATGCGATATAGCCAGTTGCGGTCGACACTGCTGCGCGCAGCTCACGGAGGGCGATGAACCATGCTTACTTACTCTTTCGCGGAACGTGGGGAAACAGGGCTCTACGAGTACCTGTACCTGTGCATCCGCCGCGACATAGAGCGCGGCGCCATCGCCGCGGGCGAAAAGCTTCCCTCCAAGCGTAGCTTCGCACGCCACTTGGGGGTAAGCCTGATCACGGTGGAGGGCGCCTATGCCCAGCTTGTTGCCGAAGGCTACCTGCGTTCCGAGCCGCGCCGGGGCTATTACGCCTGTGACCTTGCGGCAGTTCGTCCGCAGGCGAATGCGGGCGCTCGCGCAGCGGAAGCCCTGCCTGCCGCCGAATTCGAGCAGCCGGAAGAGGGCTTGGCGCAGGCCTATGCCAGCCTTGCGGGGCAGGGGGAAGGCCGCCCCCAAGAGGGCAGGCTGGTGGCCGATTTCACGGGCGGCTCTTCCTCTACGGAGCTGTTCCCCTATGCTGCTTGGGCGAAGTCGGTTCGTGAGGCGCTTACCTGCGAAGCGGAGCGTTCGCTGGTCGGCGACGTGGGCTCGGCGGGAACCGTAAGGCTTCGCCAGGTGATCGCCGCGCACCTGAAGGGCTTTCGTGGCATGGAGGTGAACCCAGACTGCATCGTGGTGGGCGCGGGTTCCCAGGTGCTGTACAACTGGATCGTCCAGCTGCTGGGGCGCGGGTTGCGCTACGGCGTGGAAGACCCGGGCTATGTGCGCCTGACGCAGATATACCGTGCCAACGACGTGCGCCTTTCCGCCGTTCCCCTTGATGAACAGGGAGTTTGCTTGGATTCAGTGCGCAACCAAGGGGCGGATGTGCTGCATATCATGCCCTCGCATCAGTACCCCACCGGCCTGGTTACCTCGGTCAGCCGCCGCTACGAGCTTTTGGGATGGGCGTCGGAAGACGAAGGGCGCTACCTGGTGGAAGATGACTACGATTGCGAGTTCCGCCTTACGGGGCGGCCCATCCCCTCGCTTCAGAGCATCGATGCCCTGGGCAAGGTGGTGTACACCAACACCTTCACCAAAAGCCTAGGGCCGGCGTTCCGTATCGGCTACATGGTGCTCCCGCCGGCACTGGCGAAGCGCTTCCGCGAAGAGCTGGGGTTCTATTCCTGCACGGTAAGCGCCATCGACCAGCTTGCCCTGGCGCGCTTCATCGAAAGCGGCGACTACGAGCGGCATGTGAACCGCATGCGCACCCATTACCGCGCTGTGCGCGATACCCTGATCGGTGCCTTGCGCGCATCGGCGCTTTCCGGTCGCATGGCTGTGGAGCGGCAGGACGCGGGTATCCACTTCCTGTTAGGCATCGAGGCGCCGAAGAAGGCCGGCGCCCTGGAGTGGGAACGCGCGTTCGTTCAGCAGTGCGCGCAGGGCGGGGTGCGCATCCGCGCCCTTTCCTCGTTCTGCCAGAACAGCGAAAACGCCGCCCCGGAACAGTGCCCGGTGCGGCGTTTCGTGGTGAGCTATGGCGGAGTGGACGCGTCGTGCATCCCTGAAGCCGTTGCGGTGCTTGAGCGCGCGGCCGAAGCTTCCGATAAGCCCTACTCCTCGATAAGGCGGAAGTAGACGGTTTTCGCGCCGGAGGACTCGTTTTCCTTCACCGTCTTGCTCTCGAAGTAGCCCAGCGACTCGATGAAGGGAACGAACTTCTTGAAGCCGAAGTTGCGCGTGTCGAAATCGGGCAGGCGGCGGGCAAGGCGTGCGCCCAGGCTGCTGGAGTGGATCCAGCCATCGTCGCCGCTGAACTCCTCGGCAATCTCGCGCAGGGCGTTTTCCACGGCGATGATGTCCGTGCCGTTGCCCAACTCATCGGCCAGCTCATCGCTGCGATGGCCGTGCTCTTCGAACGTTTGAGCTGCGGCTTTGCTTTCGATCCGCCCAGCTTGCTCGGCCTGGCCGCCTGCAGCATCGTCATGCTGGCCGGTGCGCTGGTCCTTCTTGGACTTGGTGGCATCGGCTTTCGATGTTTCGGCCTTGGAGGCATCTGCCTTGCGGGTGCTCTTCGCCAGCTCGGTGCTGCCGGCCTCGGTTTTCGCCAGGGCGTGGGAGGCAGGCTGCTTCTTCTTGGAAGACGATTTCTTCTTGGTCTTGCTGGCCGATTCCTTGTTCGCCTTGTAGATAAGGTCCAGGTAGACGAACTTGTTGCAGGCGCTGATGAACGCGCGCGGGGTTTTCTTCTCGCCCATGCCCATCACGTACATCTCCGATTCGCGCAGGCGGCTGGCCAGGCGCGTGAAGTCGCTGTCGGAGGAAACGATGCAGAAGGCGTCGAGGTTCTTCTGGTACAGCAGGTCCATGGCGTCGATGATCAGCGCCGAGTCGGACGAGTTCTTGCCAGTGGTGTTGCTGTACTGCTGGATGGGCTGGATGGCGTTGTCTAGAAGCTGGGTTTTCCACGAGTTCAGAAGCGAGGTGGTCCAGTTTCCGTAGATGCGCTTGTAAATCAGGTTGCCCAGGCTGCTGGCCTCTTGCAAGATGATGTTCACGTATTTGCTCGAAACGTTCTCGGCGTCTATGAGAACGGCGATCTTGAGTTCTTTATCCATAAAGTCCCTTTCAGATAGGGCGCATGCTTCCCCAGGGGGGGGCGTCGCCGGCGGCAGCGCACGGGCCACGTGGAAGGCTTGCTCCTGCTCCGAGGCGCGTGGCCTACCTTGTGGCCGGCCCTCGGCGTTTGGTCGACCCCGCGGCCGGACGTGCGGACCAACCTTGTTGCCAGCCCCCCGGCGCGCGGCTTGCCGCCGCTATTCGATGAACATGGCGTCGCCGAAGGAGAGCATGCGGTACTTGTGTTTGATGGCGTGTCGGTACGCCTTCATGATGTTGTCGCGGTTGGAGAACGCGCTTACCAGCATCATCAGCGTGCTGCGCGGCACGTGGAAGTTGGTGATAAGGGCATCCACCACCTTGAATTCGTAGCCGGGCAGGATGAACAGGCTCGTTGCCTCGCGGTTTCGCGGAAGCACTTCGCCCGCCTCGGCGTCCCAGGCGCTTTCCAGGCTGCGCACGCTGGTGGTTCCCACGGCGATGACGCGGCCGCCGTTGGCCTTCGTGCGCTTGATGGCTTCGACCGTTTTCTCGGGCACGGTATAGCGCTCGGTGTGGATCTGATGGTCGCGCGGGAACTCCTCGTCCACGATGCGGAAGGTGTCCAGGCCAACCTCCAGGTGCACCGTTTCCCAGTCGATGCCCTTTTCCTTGATGCGCTCGATGAGCTCGGGCGTGAAGTGCAGGCCCGCCGTGGGAGCCGCGGCGCTGCGCTCTTCGCGGCTGAACACGGTTTGGTACAGCTCTTCGTCGCCCGCGTAGTTCTTGATGTAGGGCGGAAGCGGCGTGTGGCCGGCGCGGTGCAGCGCATCGTCGAGCGAGGGCAGCGTGGTGGTGAGCCGTGCCAGGCGCTCGCCCTTCTCGGCGTTTTCAACCCAGTCGATGATCTCGGCGGAAAGCACCACTTCGCCTTCCTTGTCGGTGAAATCAACCAGCGCGCCGGTGCCGGGCTTCAGGCGCTTGCCGGGGCGCACCAGCACTTCCCAGATGGCGGAAGAGCCGGTTTTCGGCTCCACATCGAAGCGCTCGCGCAGCAGGAACACCTCGGCTTGGCCGCCGGTGTTGCGCTTGGTGCCCAGAAGGCGCGCCGGCATCACGCGCGTCTCGTTGGCAACCAGCAGGTCGCCGGGCTTCAGGTGGTTGATGATGTCGCGGAATATCTCGTCGTGCAGAGCACCGTTGGCGCGCTTCATCACCAGCATGCGGCACCCGTCGCGCTCGGCTGCGGGCTCTTGGGCGATAAGCTCTTCGGGCAGGTCGTAGTCGAAGTCGTCGGTGCGCATGTTCATCAGTTTCTCTCGTTTCTCTTTTGCCTTGGCGGCCTTGCGTGCGGCTTTGCGCTCTGCCCGCTCGGCTGCGGCCTCGGCGTCGGAATAGGCGCACCCGCAGTAGTTCTGGCGGTACATGCCAAGCTCGCGGCTGCGGATGGTTGCCTGCGGGTAGAAGGGGCGGAAGTCCTGGAACACCGCGGCAAGCTCGGGGTAGGGGGCTGCGGCGCGTTCCAGTTCCTGGGCGATTACCTGGGTGTACTGGTACGGGCTTACCGCAAGGGTGGTGCCGATGCCCTCGAAACCGTGCTCGTGCGCATGGGCCGCCAGTTCCTCCAGGCGGATGCGGTAGCAGGCGCGGCAGCGATCTTCGCGGTGCTCTGCGGTGCCGTCCCAGGCACGCCGCACGGCTTCCTGCCAGCGTTTCGGCTCGTAGGGGCCCTCTACAACGGGGATGCCCTCGGTGCGCGCCCAGCTTAGCAGCGTTTGCAGGCGATGGTCGTATTCGGGGGCGGGGGCGATGTTGGAATTGAGGTAGGCGATGGTTATGTCGTGCCCGGCTTCTGCCAGGATGCGCGTAGGCTCCAATGAGCACGGCCCGCAGCAGGCGTGAAGTAGTAATTTCATAGGATCGTCTGATGCTCCTTCCAACGTAACCTATACTAGCACCTGATAAATCCCCGGCAGCCTCGTGGAAGGAATGCCCACAATGCCCCAACGCAGCTACAAGGCCGTGTTCTTCGACCTTGATGGAACGCTTCTGCCCATAGACATGGACCGGTTCCTGAAGGAGTACTTCGACGACATAGCCGCACTCGCTCAGGCGCGCGGCTACGATCCGCAGCGGTTCGTGCATGCGGTGGGCGTCGGCGTGCGCAGCATGGCCGATTCCCAGGGCGGCCTGAACTGCGAGCGCTACTGGGCCACCTTCATGGAGCAGATGGGCGAAGGCGACTTGGCCGAGTACCAGCGCTTCATGGACGAGTACTACGACAAGCATTTCGGCAGCTTGGGCAGCCTGGTGCCCAACCCCAACCCCGATGCTGCGCGTGCGGTTGCCGCCCTGCGCGAAAAGGGCTACACGCTGTTCCTTACCACCATGCCGCTGTTCCCCCGCACCGCGGTGGAAAAGCGACTGGAGTGGGCGGGTGTTCCGGCAAGCTCGTTTGCCCGCATAACCACCTACGACAATTCCACCAGCACCAAGCCGCACTTGGCCTACTACCAAGAGAACCTGGAAGTAGCGGGCCTTCCCGCCGAAGAGGTGCTGATGGTGGGCAACAACACCCGCGAAGACCTGGCCGCCATGAAGCTGGGTTGCGACGGGTACCTGGTTACCGATTGGCTGCTGGACCCCGACGGGTTCGACATCGAGTCGGTGAAACATGGCAGCTTGGCCCAGTTCGCCCAGTTCGCCGAAGAGCTTCCGGAGTGTGAGTAGATGCCCCTGTTCGAGTACCACGTAGACGCCCAGTGCGGCCATGCCCGCGCCGGCCATTTCGAAACGGCCCACGGCACGGTGGAAACGCCGCTGTTCATGCCGGTGGGCACCAGCGCCACGGTGAAGGGCATCCGCCCGCAGATGCTCAAAGAGCTGGGCTCGCAGATCGTGCTTTCCAACACCTACCACCTTGCCATGCGCCCCGGCGCCGATTTGGTGGCAGAGGCGGGCGGCCTGCACAAGTTCTGCGCCTACGACGGCCCCATGCTCACCGATTCCGGCGGCTTCCAGATCTTCAGCCTGGAAGACACGCGCAAGCTGGACAACGACGGCGTTACCTTCAAGTCCATCTACGACGGCGACAAGATCCGTTGGACCCCGGAACAGAACATGGAGATCCAGCAGAAGCTGGGCGCCGACATAATCATGCAGCTGGACCAGTGCCCGCCGTACCCGGCCACGCGCGAGTTCGTTGCGCGCGCGGTGGACCTTTCGGCCATGTGGGCCAAGCGCTGCCTTGCCGCACACACCCGCCAAGACCAGGCGCTGTTCGGCATCTGCCAGGGCGGCATGAACTTGGACCTTCGCCTGGAGTCCATCCGCCGCCTGCGCCAGATAGGGCAGGAAAGCCTGGCTGCCGGGCATAAGGACTTCGCCGGCTTCGGCATCGGCGGCTATTCGGTGGGCGAAAGCCACGAGACCATGTTCGAAACGCTGGGCGAAGTTGCCCGAGCCCTGCCGGAAAACAAGCCGCGCTACCTTATGGGCGTGGGCAACCCCACCACCTTGGTGCGCGCGGTGCACGAGGGCGTTGACATGTTCGACTGCGTGCTGCCCACGCGCACGGCCCGCATGGGCACGGCGTTTTCCAGCCAGGGCCGCATGAACATGCGCAACGCCAAGTACGTGCACGACTTCGGCCCGCTCGATGCGCAGTGCGGCTGTCCCACATGCCAAACCCATAGCCGTTCCTACATCCGTCACCTGGTGAAGCAGAACGAGATGCTGGGAAGCGTGCTTCTGAGCATCCACAACCTGTACTTCCTGCTTCACTTGATGGACACCGCCCGGGCGGCCATCAAGGCCGGCGCATTCGAGGAGTTCTATCAGGATTGGATGAACTCGCCGGCAGCAAACGACTACTAAGCGCTTCCACCCCCCCCACGAAAGCGAGCATCATGGCGCACAGCGAAAAGCAAACCCAGAAGAACGACTTCCAGAAGGCCCAAGAGCAAATAATGGAAGGCTTGCCCCCCATCAACATCGGGGCGCTGTTCATGCCTCCCATCTGGGGCGCGGCCAACGGCATCTGGCTTGCCATCCTGTACTACCCGGTGTGGCTTCTGATGGACAACCTTCTGTACGGCGCGTACTGCAACCCCGAGCCGCTCACGGTTGCCCTGGCGCTGGTTGCCGCGGTGGCGCTGGCCTTCGTAACGGTGGTGTTCGCCCGCGCGGGGCAGGGCTACGCATGCCAGCGCGCGCTGAAGATGGGCAAGACCAAGGAACAGTACCTGGCAAGCCAGAAGAAGTGGGCCGTGGCCATGGTGGCTGTGGCCGTGGTGATGATCGCCGCCGCCACCTACTACAACCTGGTTATCCGACCCACGGTGGGGGCGTAGCATGAAGCGCATCGCCGTGTTCTTCGTGGGCAACCGCCTTATGCTCGACGACGGCGTGGGGCCTGCCGCCTACGACCTTATCAACGAGGAATATATCGTCCCCGAAAACGTTGACCTGTTCGACGTGGGCTGCATGAGCCTTGACATGGTGCGCAAGGTGAACGACTACGACTTCATGATCTCGGTGGATGCGGTGGACGATTCCGGCGAGGAGCCGGGCACGGTGTTCCGCTACCAGCCGCACGACATCGCCCGCACGTGCGGCGCGCGCACCTCGCTGCACGACACGCGCCTGGCCGACCTGTTCGACGCCGCCCTGCTTCTGGGCTATTCCTGCGAGGGCATGTGCTACGGCATGCAGGTGCAGAACCTGGAGCCGGTCGACTTCGTGGAGGGGCTTACCCCTAAGGTGAACGAGCGCCTGCCGTTCTTGGCCGAATCGGTAGTGGCGGAACTGGTGCGCCAGGGCTGCGACGTGCGCCGCCGCGACGGCAAGCCCCTGCCCAAGCTGGAGTCGTAGGCCGCCCGCTGTGCGCCCCTCTCGCACTTTGCTGGTTGCGTCCGGATCCGCTCGCTGTGTCGGGGGCGTAGAAAAGTTCGCCAATCGAAATAAACTTCTGCTAAGCATCCGTATCGGTGCTATAGTTCAAGTCACTGAAAAGCGTTGACGAGGAAAAGTAGGGACGAATCCTTCCCACAGAGAGCTGGCGGTTGCTGGAAGCCAGCGGTTGGACGGTCCGAAAGGCGCCTCTGAGCTGTTCTGCCTGAACATTCGCCATTCTCCACGGACGATCTCCGGGGCGTTGGCGGGTCAGTAGGCTGAATCGGTGGCCCCGTTACCGGTCGGTGGGATATCACGTCCCCTTGCTTGTGGTCCTGATGCAGTCTGCTGCACAGGATTTTTTTATGCGCGGGTTCGCCCGCGAACATGAGCCCACAAGAGCCCGAAAGAAAGGGGCGTGATCAGATGCGCAGCGACGCTATCAAAAAAGGCCTTGCCCGTGCACCGCACCGAAGCCTGCTGAAGGCCGACGGCCTTACCGACGAGGAGCTGGAGCGTCCTCTTATCGCCGTTATCTCTTCCACTAACGACGTTATCCCTGGCCACAACCACCTGGACAAGATCGCCGATGCCGTAAAGGCCGGCGTGCGCATGGCGGGCGGCACCCCCTTGGAGGCAACCACCATCGGCGTGTGCGACGGCATTGCCATGAACCACGACGGCATGCACTACTCGCTTACCAGCCGCGAGGTTATCGCCGACTCCGTCGAGTGCGTGGTGAAGGGCCATGCCTTCGACGGCTTGGTACTTATCCCTTCCTGCGACAAGATCGTTCCCGGCATGCTGCTTGCGGCCTGCCGCCTGAACATCCCCACGGTGCTGGTTTCCGGCGGCCCGATGCTGGCCGGCCACGACAAGTGCGGCAACCAGACCGACCTGAACTCCCTGTTCGACGCCGTGGGCCAGGTAACCGCCGGCACCATGACCGAAGAGGAGTGCAAGTGGCTCGAGAACACGGCTTGCCCCACCTGCGGCAGCTGCTCGGGCATGTTCACCGCCAACTCCATCTGCTGCCTGTCCGAGGGCTTGGGCATCGCCCTTCCCGGCAACGGCACCGTCCCGGCCGTGTACTCCGAGCGCATCCGCTTGGCGAAGCATGCCGGCATGAAGGTTATGGAACTGGTGGAAAAGGACATCACCGCGCTCGACATCATCAACAAGCACTCCATCCACAACGGCATGGCGCTTGACATGGCCTTCGGCGGCTCCACCAACACCATGCTGCACCTTACCGCCATCAGCCACGCAGCCGGCTGCCCCATCACCATGGACGACTGGGACGAGGTGTGCCGTCAGGTTCCCAACATCACGCGCATCGCGCCTGCCGGCCCGCTGCACATCGAGGACCTGCACGCTGCCGGCGGCATCCCCGCCATCATCGGCGAGCTGGGCCGCCATGGCCTGCTCGACGGCGAGGCAACCACCTGCCATGGTTCCATGGCCGACTGGATCAAGGAATGCCCCCAGGTAGACGGCGAAGTGGTCCGCACCGTGGAAAATGCCTACAGCCCCTATGGCGGCCTGCGCGTTATGCACGGCAACCTTGCGCCCGACCGTGGCGTGGTGAAGCAGTCGGCCGTTGCCGACGACATGCGCAAGCATCGTGGCCCGGCGCGCGTCTTCGAGTCCGAGGAGCAGGCCTGCGAGGCCATCTTCGGCGGCAAGATCAACCCCGGCGACGTTGTCGTTATCCGTTATGAGGGCCCCGCAGGCGGCCCGGGCATGCGCGAGATGCTCACGCCCACCAGCGCCATCTGCGGCATGGGCCTGGACAAGTCCGTTGCCCTCATCACCGACGGGCGCTTCTCCGGCGCCACCAAGGGTCCCGCTATCGGCCACGTGAGCCCCGAGGCTGCAGCGGGCGGCCCGATCGCACTCGTTCACGAAGGTGACATCATCGACATCGACATCGATGAGGGCACCCTTACGCTTGAGGTATCCGATGAGGAGCTTGACGCACGCCGCGCGGCATGGGTCAAGCCCGAGCCCAAGTATCAGGTTGGCGTACTTGCTCGCTACGCCAAGCTGGTTTCCAGCGCTGACAAGGGGGCGTATTTCGGATGAGCATAATCGACAAGGAGTATGAGGCCAAGATGGGTCTTGGCCCCCATACTGAAAAGCAGGGCAAGAAGATGCTCGGCGCAGAGGCGATCATCGCCTCGCTCGAGGCCGAGGGCGTGGACACCGTCTTCGGTTACCCGGGTGGCCAGGCCATCAAGATCTACGATGCCCTGTACGACTCCACCAAGATCAACCATGTGCTTGCCCGCCACGAGCAGGGTGCAACGCACGAGGCCGACGGCTATGCCCGCGCAACCGGCAAGCCCGGCGTGGTAATCGTCACTTCCGGCCCTGGTGCCACCAACACGGTAACCGGCATCGCCACTGCTTATATGGACAGCGTGCCCATGGTCATCATCACCGGCCAGGTTCCGCGCAGCGTTATCGGCACCGATGCGTTCCAGGAGTCCGACATCGTGGGCATCACCATGCCCATCGTGAAGCACAGCTATCTGCTGCAGAGCTGTGAGGACATGACCAAGACCTTCCGCGAGGCCTTCTACATCGCCAACTCCGGCCGTCCCGGCCCGGTGCTCATCGACATCCCGTCCGACCTTGCCGGCGCCGAGATGACCTTCGAGTACCCCGAAGACGTGCTTATCCCGTCGTACAAGCCCACGGTGAAGGGCAACCTGCGCCAGATCCGCCAGGCTACCGAGATGATGAAGGAGGCCGAGCGCCCGGTGCTCTACATCGGCGGCGGCATCATCGCCTCGCATTCCGAGGGAGAGCTGCTCGCTGTGGCCGAAAAGCTGCAGATCCCCGTGGTGGCAACGCTCATGGGCAAGGGCGCCTTCCCGGCTTCCAACCCGTTGAACCTGGGGCTGGTGGGCATGCACGGCTCGCTGTACGCCAACTATGCGGTAACCAATTCCGACCTGCTCATCGCGGTGGGCGCCCGCTTCTCCGACCGCGTGACGGGCAAGCTGGCCGACTTCGCGCCCGACGCCAAGGTTATCCATGTGGATGTGGATCCGGCGGAAATCGGCAAGAACCGCGTGCCGCAGATCCCCATCGTGGGCGATGCGAAGGTGGTTCTTTCCGGCATCAACGACCAGCTGGAGCAGAACGGCTACGAGCCGAAGACCGCGGAATGGCTGAAGCAGATCGAGGGTTGGCGCTCGCGTCACCCGTTCTACAGCCCGGGCCTTACAACCCTGAACGGCACCATTTCGCCGGAAGGCTCGCTGGACCTGCTTTCCAGCTTGCTTGACCCGCAGAACTCCATCGTTACCACCGAGGTGGGCCAGCACCAGATGTGGGCTGCCCAGCACATCGACCGCGACGTGCCGCGCACCTTCCTTTCCAGCGGCGGCTTGGGCACCATGGGCTTCGGCTTCCCCGCAGCCATCGGCGCCAAGGTTGCCTTCCCGGAAAAGGAAGTGGTGTGCGTCGCCGGCGACGGCTCGTACCAGATGAACGTGCAGGAAATGGCCACCGCCGCCATCAACGGCATCAACGTGAAGGTGCTGCTGATGAACAACTCCGCGTTGGGCATGGTGCACCAGTGGCAGGGCCTGTTCTACCACGAGCGCTACAGCCAGACCGTCCTGCCCGACACACCGGATTTCGTGAAGCTGTGCGAGGCCTATGGCTGGGGCGGCAAGCGCGTTGCCGATCCCGCCGAGCTGGAAGCGGCTATGAAGTGGCTGATCGACTACGACGGCCCGGCACTGCTTGACATGCGCATCGACTCGTCCGAGAACGTGTTCCCGATGGTTGCCCCCGGCGCCCCGCTCGATGACATCATCGGCGCCATCAACGTGGGCCCCATTTCCGACATGCTGGAGGGCTTCGAAGAGCTGCCCTTCGCCAACGCTGCCGAGGCCAACGCCGCCGCACATGCCGGCGAGGAAGAAGAAGGAGGCCGTTAAGATGGACGAACCGCAAAGGCATATCCTCTCTGTTCTGGTAGAGAACAAGTCGGGCGTGCTCAGCCGTGTAACCGGCCTGATCTCCCGCCGCGGCTTCAACATCGAGTCGCTTTCCGTTGGCCCCACCGAAGATGTGACGCTTTCGCGCCTTACCATCATCATGATCGCCAACGACACGGCTTACGAGCAGATCACCAAGCAGCTGCACAAGCTCATCAGCGTGCACAAGATCACCGACCTCACGCAGGAAAAGGCGATCGAGCGCGAGCTGGTGCTGTTCAAGGTGCATGCCAACCCCGAGCGCCGCAGCGAGATCATCGAGATCGCCAACGTGTTCCGCGCCAACATCGTGGACGTGGGCAAGAGCTCGCTCACCATCGAGGTAACGGGCACCGAGTCGAAGATCGCCGGCATGGAAGACCTGCTGCGCGCCTACGGCATCAAGGAGATAATCCGTACGGGTATAATTGCAATGTCCCGCGGTTCCAAGGTCAGCTAAGCTGCCCGCCGCACATGCAATTCGCCATATAGTAAACAGTCAGTCATTAGAAGAAGGGATGAATCATGGCTGTAACCATCTATTACGAAAACGACGTCGATCCCAAGGTTATCCAGGGCATGAAGGTAGCCATCATCGGCTACGGCTCTCAGGGTCACGCCCATGCGCTGAACCTGAAGGATTCCGGTGTTGACGTTCGCGTCGGCCTTCGCGAGGGCTCCAAGAGCTGGGCTGTCGCTGAAGAGGCTGGCCTGAAGGTTACCACTATGGACCAGGCTGCCGAGGAAGCAGACCTCATCATGATCCTCGTTCCCGACGAGCTTCAGCCCAAGGTGTACAAGGAGCACGTCGAGGCTCACCTCAAGGCAGGCAACACCCTGGCCTTCGCCCATGGCTTCAACATCCACTACGGCTACATCAAGGCTCCCGAGGACGTGAACGTCGTTATGTGCGCTCCTAAGGGCCCCGGCCACATCGTTCGCCGTCAGTTCACCGAGGGCTCTGGCGTGCCTGATCTGGCTTGCGTGTACCAGGACGCAACCGGCAACGCTTGGGACATCATCATGTCCTACTGCTGGGGCGTTGGCGGTGCCCGTTCCGGCATCATCAAGGCAACCTTCGCTCAGGAAACCGAGGAAGACCTCTTCGGCGAGCAGGCAGTTCTCTGCGGCGGCCTGGTAGAGCTGGTTAAGGCCGGCTTCGAGACCCTGACCGAGGCAGGCTATCCGCCCGAGCTGGCATACTTCGAGTGCTACCACGAGATGAAGATGATCGTCGACCTCATGTACGAGAGCGGCATCCACTTCATGAACTACTCCATCTCCAACACTGCTGAGTACGGCGAGTACTACGCTGGCCCCAAGGTCATCAACGAGCAGTCCCGCGAGGCCATGAAGCTCATCCTGAAGCGCATCCAGAACGGCGAGTTCGCCAAGGAGTTCGTTGCCGACTGCGAGAACGACCACAAGTGGCTCCTCGAGCAGCGTGAGGCCATCAACACCCACGAGATCGAGACCACCGGCGCCAAGATCCG
>CAVHGQ010000005.1:0-8687 GCA_963635335.1 Candidatus Melainabacteria bacterium
CAGGAGCGCGGCGTAACCATTACCGCTGCAGCTACCACCTGCTTCTGGAAGAAGGACGGCGTTGAGTACCGCTTCCAGATCATCGACACGCCCGGCCACGTTGACTTCACCGCCGAGGTAGAGCGCTCCCTGCGCGTACTCGACGGCTCCGTCGCCGTGTTCGACGCCGTTGCAGGCGTACAGCCCCAGTCCGAGACCGTTTGGCGTCAGGCTGAGCGTTACGGCGTACCCCGCATCGCATTCATCAACAAGTACGACCGCGTTGGCGCGGACTTCTTCCACGCCATCCAGACCATGCGCGATCGTCTGGACGCACCGGCTGTTGCCGCTCAGATGCCCATGGGCGCTGAGGACAAGTTCTGGGGCGTAATCGACCTGGTTACCATGACCGCATGGGACTTCAAGGCCGACGACAAGGGCATGACCTACCCCGAGCCCATGGACGAGATCCCCGCTGAGTTCAAGGACGACGCAGAGATCTACCACCAGGAGCTGCTCGAGGCTGCCGCCGACTGCGACGACGACCTGATGGAAAAGGTCCTCATGGAAGAGGAAGTTTCCGTTGAGGAGCTGAAGGCCGCTATCCGCAAGGGCGTTTGCGCTTGCAAGCTCAACCCCGTGTTCGTGGGCTCCGCCTACAAGAACAAGGGCGTTCAGGAGCTGCTCGACGCCGTTGTAGACTACATGCCTTCCCCGATCGACGTTCCCGCCATCAAGGGCACCAACCCCGAGACCGGCGAAGAGGACGAGCGTCCTTCCGACCCGAAGGCACCCTTCTCCTCCCTGGCGTTCAAGATCATGACCGACCCGTTCGTCGGCAAGCTCACCTACCTGCGCGTGTACTCCGGCTCCCTGGAGTCCGGCTCCTACGTGCTGAACGCTTCCAAGGACAAGAAGGAGCGCATCGGCCGTCTTCTGCAGATGCACTCCAACAACCGTATCGATGTTGACGCTTGCTCCGCTGGCGACATCGTGGCTGTTGTAGGCCTGAAGAACACCACCACCGGCGACACCCTGTGCGACGAGGATGCACCTATCATCCTCGAGTCCATGCAGTTCGCCGACCCGGTTATCGACATCGCCGTCGAGCCCAAGACCAAGGCCGAGCAGGACAAGATGAGCATCGCCCTGCAGAAGCTCGCTGAAGAGGACCCGACGTTCCGCGTGTCTACCAACCATGAGACCGGTCAGACCATCATCGCCGGCATGGGCGAGCTCCACCTGGAGATCATCATCGACCGCCTTCTGCGCGAGTTCAAGGTTGAGGCAAACGTCGGTAAGCCGCAGGTTGCCTACCGCGAGCGTCCTGGCCACGAGGTCATGAACGCCGAGGGCAAGTTCGTCCGCCAGTCCGGTGGTCGCGGTCAGTACGGCCATGCCATCATCAACATGTACCCGCAGGAAGCTGGCAAGGGCTACGAGTTCGAGAACAAGATCGTCGGCGGTGTTGTTCCCAAGGAGTACATCCCCGCTATCGACAAGGGCATCCAGGAAGCACTCAACTCTGGCGTTCTGGCTGGCTACCCCGTCGAGGACATCAAGGTCGAGCTCATCGACGGTTCTTACCACGACGTTGACTCTTCCGAGGCTGCGTTCAAGGTTGCCGGCTCCATGGCTATCAAGGACGCACTGAAGAAGTCCGATCCCGTTATCCTCGAGCCCGTTATGGCCGTTGAGGTTGAAACCCCCGAGGAGTACACCGGCTTCGTCATGGGCGATATCCCGAGCCGCCGCGGCCTTATCCAGGGCCAGGAGCAGCGCGGCAACGCCGTATGCATCTCCGCTAAGGTTCCGCTGGGCCAGATGTTCGGTTACGCAACCGACCTTCGTTCCGGTACCCAGGGTCGTGCTACCTACACCATGCAGTTCGACACCTACGAGCCTGTGCCCAAGAACGTTGCAGAAGAGATTATCAGCAAGGCGGGTGGCAACGCTTAAGCCCTGCGGCTAAGCATTGCTCCGCTCACTATGGAGGTTAAAGTGGCTAAAGAGAATATCCGCATCCGCTTGAAGGGTTACGATCATGAGATCGTGGATCAGTCCACCAAGCTCATCGTCGACACCGCACAGAAGACGGGTGCCAAGGTTTCCGGTCCTATTCCGCTGCCCACCGAGCGCAACCTGTATTGCGTTGTAAAGGGCCCGCACGTGAACAAGGACTCTCGCGAGCAGTTCGAGATGCGCACCCATAAGCGCCTGATCGACATCCTGGATCCGACCCCTTCCACGGTCGATTCCCTGATGCGTCTCGATCTTCCTGCTGGCGTTGACATCGAGATCAAGCTGTAGGGGAGTGTGATACTGAATGATTAACGCTATCTACGGTACCAAGGTCGGCATGACCCAGCTGTTCGACGAGGACGGTCAGGTTACGCCCGTTACGGTTATCAAGGCTGAGCCTAACAAGGTTTGCCAGGTTAAGACCGCTGCTACCGATGGCTACGAAGCTGTTCAGCTCGGCTTCGGCACCATCAAGGAAAAGAAGGTCAACAAGCCCATGGCTGGCCATTTCGCCAAGCAGGGCGTTGAGCCGGTTCGTCATCTTCGCGAGGTTCGCGTTGCCGACGCTTCCGAGCACTCCCTGGGTGAGGAGGTGACCGTTGCCAACTTCGCCGAGGTGAAGAAGGTTGACGTTACCGGTACTTCCAAGGGTAAGGGCTTCGCTGGCGTTATGCGTCGCTACAACTTCGCCGGTGGCCCTGGCGGACACGGTGCGCACTTCCATCGCGCTCCCGGTTCCGTTGGCCAGTGCGCTTATCCTTCCCGTGTGTTCAAGGGCGTTCGCCTTCCGGGTCACATGGGCTGCGATACCGTTACGACCAAGAACCTTGAAGTTATCCGCGTGGACGTTGAGGCGAACCTCATCATGCTCAAGGGCGCAGTTCCCGGCGGCAAGAATGGCGTTGTTCGCGTTCGCATGGCCTAAGAACGGTGCGAAGGAGAATATAGATTATGGCAACTATTGAAGTGAAGGACGCGAGCGGCAAGAAGGTCAACGACGCCGAGCTTTCCGCAGCTGTCTTCGAGATCGAGCCCAACGTGCATGTTATGCACGAGGTGGTTCGCTCCCAGCGCGCTGCAAGGCGCCAGGGAACCCACAACACCCTGACCCGCGGTCAGGTTCGTGGCGGCGGCAAGAAGCCTTGGCGCCAGAAGGGTACCGGCCGTGCTCGTCAGGGTACGATCCGTGCTCCCCAATGGGCAGGCGGCGGCACCGTATTCGGCCCGCATCCCCGCTCCTATGCGTTCAAGGTACCTGCCAAGGTTGTTAAGCTGGCTATGCGCTCCGCGCTTTCCGCCAAGCTCGCCGACAACCAGCTCGTGGCTGTGGACGACTTCTCTTTCGAGAAGCCTTCCACCAAGCAGGCTGTAGAGGCTCTGAAGAACCTGGGCATCGAGGGTCGTTGCACCATCATCGTTTCCGATGAGAATGTGAACGCTTTCCTTTCGTTCCGCAACATTCCCACGGTTCGCATCATCGGTGCTTCCGAGCTCAACACGCTCGACTTCATCGACAACAAGGTGCTCGTTCTGACGAACGCTGCTCTGACCCGCATCGAGGAGGTGCTTGCATAATGAAGGATCCCCGCGAGGTTATCATCCGCCCGATCATCTCTGAGCACTCTTACGAGGGCATGGAGAACAATGTGTACACCTTCGAGGTGGCCAAGTCCGCCAACAAGATCGAGATTGCCCAGGCAATCGAGGCTATCTTCGATGTGAAGGTCGTAAAGGTGAACACGCTGAACGTGAAGCCGAAGCCGAAGCGCGTCCGTTACCAGCTTGGCAAGACCAAGACCTGGAAGAAGGCAATGGTTACCATTGCCGAGGGCGACTCCATCGAGATCTTCGCTCAGTAAGCATTTGCTTATCGAAGGCCCGCCACTACGGCGGGCCTTTTTCTGTTTCGGGGCGCCGTTGGTTGCTGCATCTGATCCTGTTTCCTTACCGGGATATGCTGCGGTGTTGGCTGGAAGGAGGCTCGCTGGCTTTTCGGCATGTGGCCGAGTTAGGTGCGTTTCGGTGGGTTCTGCTGTGGGGGTACTCTGGTTGTCGGGCGGTTCTACCTTCGGTTTGGGCTGTCCGTTCGCTTGGGCTTGTTGCATCGGCTTTTGCCTGGCGCTTTCCGCCGCACGGCCCGCTTCAAGCTTTGTTTTACATCGCGTTACCTGCATCCGCGCGGCCTTTCGTGTATGCTTTACCGTGCTGCGCAGCTGAGGGGCTCCATAGCGCAGCTGCTCAGGTCCCGTTGGGGCTTACAGCCCGGGCGAACCTGGCAGGAGCAATTCCCCGCACACGTTAAACAAAGAATCGGGGTATCCGTGTGAATGACGGCCAGGCTGCACGATGGCTTGGCGGAACAGGAGGAACCGCGTGAAACTGGTTGTTACCGAGAAGAACGACGCGGCTCAGAAGATCGCCGACTTGCTCGGCGCCACTAAGCCCAAGGCGGACAAGGTGTATTCCACACCGGTGTACCGCTTCACGGTAGATGGGGAAGATTGGGTGACCATCGGCCTTCGCGGCCACATCTTGGAGCCCGATTTCGCTACCGCATTGGTGTACAAGAAGCGCGGCGGATGGCGCGGCGTTTCTGCCGATGGTGAGGTGATGGAGGCCGACATTCCCTCCAGCCTGCCCAAACCCCCTTTCAAGAAGAAAAAGCCCTTTACCGAAGACGGCGTGGAGCTGAAGGCCTGGAAGATGGACGCCTTGCCGTACCTGGTGTACTCGCCCATCGAGAAGCGCCCGAAGGAAAAGGACATCATCCGCTCCCTGAAGAACCTGGCGAAGAAGGCCGATTCCATCATCATCGCCACCGACTTCGACCGCGAAGGCGAGCTTATCGGATCCGATGCGCTTTCGTGCATCCAGGAAGTGAACGATACCGCGCCGGTTTCCCGCGCGCGCTACTCCGCCTTCACCAAGGAAGAGATAACCCATGCGTTCAGCAATCTTGTCACGCTGGACACCAACCTTGCCTCTGCGGGCGCTTCCCGCCAAGACATCGACCTTATCTGGGGCGCGGTTCTTACGCGCTACCTTACCCTGGTGAAGTTCGCCGGGTACGGCAACGTGCGCTCTTCCGGCCGCGTGCAGACGCCCACCTTGGCGTTGATCGTTGCAAAGGAGCGCGAGCGTCTTGCCTTCGTGCCCGAGGACTTCTGGGTTATCAAGGGAACGTTCGGCGATGGCGAGGAAGCATTCACCGCTCCCCATGCAACAGCGCGCTTCAAGGCTCAGGCTGAAGCGGATGCGGCTATGGCGCACGTAGACGGCAAGACTACTGCCACAGTTTCGGCCATCGGCAAGCGCACTCGCAAGGTCGCGCCGCCGGTGCCCTTCAACACCACCAGCCTGATGGCGGCCGCTTCCGCCGAGGGCCTTACCCCGGCGCGCACGATGCGCCTGGCCGAGAGCCTGTACATGGACGGCTTCATCAGCTACCCGCGCGTCGACAACACGGTGTACCCCTCTTCGCTTGATTTGGGCGAAACCGTGAAGAACCTGATGGGCAACCCGGCCTACGTGCCGTACTGCAAGCAGCTGCTGTCTTCCGGCCCGCTGCGCGCCACGCGCGGCAAGAAGGAAACGACCGACCATCCGCCTATCTATCCCACGGCAAGCGCCACGCCTGAACAGCTGCCCCCTGCGGAGTTCAAGCTGTACAACCTCATCGCCCGCCGCTTCCTGGCCACGCTTTCCGATGCTGCCGTGGTGGAAGGCACCAAGGTGACGCTCGAAGTGGGTGGCGAGCAGTTCGTTGCCAAGGGCGATGTGCTGGTGAAGCCGGGCTTCCGAGCCATCTACCCCTACGGCCTGAAGAAGGACGAGCAGCTGCCCGCGCTTGAGGAAGGCCAGCAGATTCCCTTCGGCGGCGCCACCTGCACGAAGGACCAGACCAAGCCGCCTGCTCGCTATTCGCAGGGCCGCCTGATCCAGGAAATGGAGAAGCTGGGGCTGGGCACGAAATCCACCCGTCACTCCATCATCGAGCGCCTGTACACGGTGAAGTACGTGCAGAACGACCCCATCGAGCCCAGTCAGCTGGGCATGGCGGTATGCGATGCGCTGGACAAGTTCGCCCCGCACATCACGCATCCCGACATGACCGCCGAGCTGGAAGAGGAGATGGACAACATCGCCGAAGGCCAGAAGACCAAGACCGAGGTGGTAACCAATTCCCGCAACCTGCTCTCCGAGCAGCTGGCGAACCTGCTGCCCCATTCCGAGGAAGTGAAGGACGCCCTGGCCGATGCCGTTGCGGCCGACGCCTACGTGGGCCCGTGCCCGAAGTGCGGCAAGGACCTGCAGCTGCGCTCTTCGCAGAAAACGCGCTCGATGTTCATCGGCTGCGCCGGTTGGCCCGATTGCGACGTTACCTACCCGCTGCCCAAGGGCAAGATCGAGGCGCTGGACGAGAAATGCCCTGTCTGTGGCATGCCGCAGATCAAGGTGACGGCCTTCCGCTCGAAGCCGCGCGTGCTGTGCATCGACCCGCTGTGCGAAACGAACAAGGAGCCCGACCTCGAGGTGGGCATCTGCCCAACCTGCAAGGAAAAGGGCCTTACCAAGAAGCTCATCGCGCGCAAGAACCCGCGCACGCTGAAGCGCTTCATCCGCTGCGAGAACTACGACGAGTGCGAAACGGGCTACCCGCTTCCGCAGTACGGCAAGCTCACCGCCACCGAAGAGGTGTGCGAGAGCTGCGGCGCGCCCATGGTGATCGTCACCACGCAGCGCGGCCCATGGAAGCTGTGCCCGAACTTCAACTGCCCTGCCAAGGAAGAGGCGGCGAAGAAGAAGGCGGAAAAGGCTGCGGCCAAGAAGACGGCCAAAAAGCCTGCCGCCAAGAAGAAGACCACCGCCAAGAAGGCTTCAACCAAGAAAACGGCAACGAAGAAGGCGCCTGCCAAGAAGGCGGCTTCGGCCAAGGAAGAATAAGGGCATTAAGAGTAAGATAGGTTTATCTGTGCCCGAAGCGGCACTGTGAATAAGAACACCGTTCAGGAGGAACAATGAGCAAGGTCACTATCGTAGGTGCTGGCAACGTCGGCGCAACCGCCGCGCACATCATCGCGTCCAAGAACTTGGCCGACGTCGTTTTGGTCGATGTCGCAGAGGGCCTGCCCCAGGGCAAGGCGCTCGACATGATGCACATGCGCTCGGTGGAGAAGTTCACCGTGAAGGTTACCGGCACCAATGATTACGCTGCCACTGCCGATTCCGATATTGTGGTTATTACCGCCGGCATCGCCCGCAAGCCCGGCATGACCCGCGAAGACCTTCTGGGCGTGAACTCCGGCATCATGTCGTCGGTTATCGAGCAGGCCATGGCCGCTTCCCCGAACGCCATCTACATCTGCGTCACCAACCCGCTCGACGTTATGACCTACCTGGCATTCAAGAAGTCGGGTCTGCCTGCCAACCGCCTTATGGGCATGGGCGGCGTGCTTGACTCTTCCCGCCTTTCCTTCGCCGTATGCGAGAAGCTGGGCTGCGACCCGGCCGACGTTACCGCTTGGGCGCTGGGTGCTCACGGCGAGGGCATGGTGTGCTGGCCGCGCTACACCACGGTGAAGGGCACCCCCATCACCGAGCTCCTCAGCGAAGAGGAGATCGCCGAGGTTACCAAGCGCTGCACCAAGGGCGGTGCCGAGGTGGTTTCCTTCCTGAAGACGGGCTCTGCCTACTACGCTCCGGGCGCTTCCATTGCCAAGATGGTGGAGGCCATCCTCACCGACTCCAAGGAAGTCCTCAGCGTGTGCTCGTACATCGACGGCCAGTACGGCCTTTCCGACCTGTACATGAACATCCCCACGCGCCTGGGCAAGAACGGCGTCGAGGAAATCGTCGAGTTCGAACTTACCGAGGAAGAGATGGCCGCCCTTCAGGAATCCGCCGCAAGCGTGAAGAAGGGCCTGGAGAACCTTCCCGAATAGGAACCCGTGAAAGCTGTGAGCATGAAGACGGTTACCCCTGAAAGCGTGGAAGCGGCGCTGCTGCCGCTTATCCCGCAGTTGGCAACGCGCGTGCCGGACGACATCCTCTCGGGCCTGGTTGCGGCGCGAGAGGCCGAAACGGGCGAACGCGCGCGCATCGTGTTGGACCAGCTGGTGAACAACGCCTGCGTCGCTGCCGACGACGGCGTGCCCATCTGCCAGGACACCGGCACGGTGTGGGTGTGCCTGGAGGCCGGCCCCGATGTGCTGGTCCCTGGCAACGTGTTCTGCCGCGTGAACGCCGCGGTGGGCAAGGCCTACACCGATGCGCGCCTGCGCAAGTCGGTGGTGAAGGACGCCCTGTTCAACCGCGACAACACGCAGGACAACACCCCGGCGTTCTGCGAAGTGCACTTCGTGGACGAGCCGGGCGCATGCCGCTTGCACGTGATGCTGAAGGGCGGCGGCTCCGACAATGCCAGCCGCGTGGTGATGCTCACGCCCAGCGCCGGCAAGCAGGGGGTAATCGACACCGTGCTTGCATGCGTTCGCGAAAAGGCTGCCAACGCCTGCCCGCCTTTGGTGGTGGGCGTGGGCGTGGGCGCCACGTTCGACAAGGTGGGCGGCTTGGCCAAGCGCGCGCTTATGCGCCCCCTGGGAACGCTGAACCCCAACCCCGAGGCGGCCGCCTTCGAAGGCGAGCTGCTTGCCGCCATCAACGCCACCGGCATTGGCGCCGGTGCG
>CAVHGQ010000005.1:9033-18022 GCA_963635335.1 Candidatus Melainabacteria bacterium
GGCCCCACGCCATCGGCTGCGGGCAGGCCGTTTGGCGCCATCGGCCCCACCACCGCTTCGCGCATGGACTTCGCCGCCCCGCGCCTTATGGACTGCGGGCTGGCGGCAACCATGGGCAAGGGCACCCGCTCGCAAGAGGTGAAGGACGCCTGCGTGCGCAACGGGGCCGTGTACTTCGTGGCGGTAGGCGGCGCTGCTGCTTATCTTGCGAAGTGCATAGAATCGTGCGAGACCTTGGCCTATGATGACCTGGGCACCGAAGCGCTCAGGCGCATCCAAGTGGTCGATTTCCCCGTCTTCGTGGGAATAGACACGCTTGGCAACGACATCTACTCTCTGGACCGATAGGAACCGCTCGTGGCATCCGCTCAGGAAAACAACGTAGGCCCTGGCATCTTCATCACCTTCGAAGGTGGCGATGGCGCCGGCAAAACCACCCATATCACCTTCTTGGCGCAATGCCTGCGCACGATGGGCTACGAGGTTCTGTGCCTGCGCGAGCCGGGCGGCACCGCTATCGGCGAATCGCTGCGCGCTATTCTGCTGGATCCTGAAAACGATGCCCTTTCCGACCGGGCAGAACTGTTGCTCTACGAAGCCGCCCGCGCCCAGATCGTGAAGGAGACCATCATCCCTGCGCTTGCCCGCGGCGCCGTTGTGCTGCTGGACCGCTTCTACGATTCCACGGTTGCCTACCAGGCATACGGCCGCGGCCTGCCCGTGGCCTTCGTGCGCCAGGCCAATGCGTTCGCCTGCCAGGGCGTGCACCCGTGCCGCACCATCCTGCTTACCACCGAAGCGCCGGCCGAAGAGGGGCTGGAGCGCGCAACGCATCACGGCGATGCCGACAGGCTCGAGCTTGCCGGAGCCGATTTCCACGCCCGCGTGAACGGCGCCTTCGCGCGCATCGCTGCCGAGAACCCGCAGCGCATCCGCACGGTTTCCTCTGCGGGCGCCAAGGACGCAACCGCCCGCGCCATCTTCCGCGAGCTGGCAGACGTGTTCGGTTGGGACGCTTCCTCGCCGGTGTGGGCAGAAGGCTTCTTCGATCCTATCCTTCAGCGCAACACGGATGAAAAAGCCCAGATAAGCTTGGGCGAGTGATACCGTGGCCGATGTCTTCGACGGAGTGTTCGGCCAGCCTCGGGTGCGGGAGTTCCTCCGTGCGACGATAGCTTCCGGCCGCGTGAGCCATGCCTACCTGCTTACCGGGCCCGCGGGCTCGAACAAGACCTCTGCCGCCTATGCGTTCGCGCAGGCCATCATCTGCTCCAAGAATGGCTGCGGCGAATGCGACGACTGCCAGCGCGCCGTGCGCCGCAAGCATCCCGACATCCACTTCTATTCGCCCGAAGGCGCCCAGGGCTACCTGGTTGAACAGGTGCGAGATATCGTCGCCGACGTGACGCTGGCGCCCATCCGCGCGAAGGCGAAGGTCTACATCATCGACAGGGCCGACCTTCTGGGCACCCAGGCGGCCAACGCCTTCCTGAAAACCCTCGAAGAGCCGGTGGAGGGCGTTACCTTTATCCTTTTGGGACGCACCCGTGAAGGGGTGCTGCCCACCATCGTTTCCCGCTGCCAGGTGGTGCCGTTTCGCCATATCCCCGCAACCGAGGCGGCGGGGATCCTGTCGCAGCGCGTGGGCGTTTCCGCCGAAAAGGCGCGCATCGCCATCGAGGCGTGCGACGGATCCATCACCAACGCCATATCGTTCGCCAAGAGCACCGAGCGCATGGCTTTCCGCCAGCGCGTGATAGAGGTGCTGGCGGGGCTTCGCCTGGCCGACGAGCGCGATGTGCTGGAATACGCCGCCGAGCTCATCGAGCTTTCCAAGGCTCCGTTGGACAACGTGCGCGCCGAGCAGAGCGACGAGCTTGCGGAATCGGCCGACTACCTTACCAAGGCCGCCCAGCACCAGATAGAGATGCGCCACAAGCGCGCCCTTACCATGGCAACGCGCACGTCGCTTCGCCAGCTCACTTCCATCATCAGGTGCTGGCTGCGCGATGTGATGATGGTGAGCGAGGGCGCGCCGCACCTGGTGGTGAACACGGATGCGCTCGACGCCATAAACGAGGCTGCGGCCTGGTGCAGCGCCGAGGGGCTTATGGGGGCATTGCGCGAAGCGTACCGAACGGATGAGGCTCTTAGCTATAATGTTTCTCCAGAAACGTGCTTGGACACGCTTCTTTTTTCGATAAGAGAGGTTTTACATGGTTCGGGTAACACCCATTAAGATGCAGACGGGAACCAAAGTCCTTTGGTTCGACCCGACCGATTTGGATATCAAGGCAGATCAGCACGTCATCGTCAAAACCGAGCGCGGCACCGAGTTCGGCACCGCCACGGCAGACATCATGGAGGTGAGCGACGAGCTTGTCTCCAACCTGAAGTCGCCCTTGAAGCCCGTGGTGCGCCTTGCCACCGAAGAAGACGAGCAGAAGGCCGCTGAGCTGGCCGAACGCGGTGAAGAGGCACTGGTGGTGTTCAAGGAGATGGCCGCCGACGCCGGCGACCAGATGCGCCCGGTTGCGGTTGAGTTCCTGTTCGACGGCGACAAGGCCGTGTTCTACTTCGAGGCGGAAGAGCGCGTCGATTTCCGCGACCTGGTGCGCAAGCTGGCGAGCCATTTCCACGTGCGTGTTGACATGCGCCAGATCGGCGTGCGCGATAGCGCGCGCATGGTGGGCGGTCTGGGCCATTGCGGCCAGGAGCTGTGCTGCAAGCGCCTGGGCGGCGAGTTCTCTCCCGTTTCCATCCGCATGGCGAAAGAGCAGAACCTTTCGCTGAACCCCCAGAAGATATCGGGGTGCTGCGGCCGCTTGATGTGCTGCTTGCGCTACGAGTACGAAACGTACAAGGAAGTGAACGCGCGTGCGCCCAAGCACGGCGCCAAGATCGAGGTACCGGGCGGCACCGCGCGCGTTACCGAGATCAACGTGCCCCTGGAATGCGTGACGCTGCACCTGGAAGACGGCAAGTCCATCAAGGTGCCGCTTTCCGAGATGGAGATCTCCGGCGAGGGCAAGCGTCCCAACCGCATCAGCGAAGAAGTGTTCGAGAAGTACGCTTCCCCCGACCCGCTGAAGATGTTCGGCACCACCACGTTCGAGGTCACGTCGTTCACCGGCAACGACAAGGTCGCCACCGAGGAAAGCCGCCGCGCCCGCCGCACCGACGGCACCAAGGGCGAAGCGCATCGCAAGCCGCGTCGTCGCCGTCGCGGGGGCGGCGGTGGGCAGGAGGGCAAGCCGGAAGGCTCGCGCTCCGATTCCGGTTCCGACAAGAAGAACGGCAAGGGCGGCCAGCAGAAGAGGAAAGAGGGCTCTTCGCGCCGCAGCCGCCGTGGCTCGGGCAAGGGCTCGAAGCCGCAGCAACAGCAGCAGCGCAGCGACGAGCAGCGCAAGCAGAAGGCAGACCAGTCGAAGCGACCCGGGCGCAATTCTTCGGGCGTTCGCAACGCCCCGCGCAAGCAGGAGGGCTCTGCCGGCTCTGCGCCCAAGGCCGGGCAGGGGGAAGTAGCCCATCGCAAGCCGCGTCGTCGCCGTCGCAAGCCAGAAGGGGGATCGTCGAGCAATGCCGAGCAATGATGATTACGCGCTTTTAACCGACCTGTACCAGATCACCATGGCGCAGGGCTATTGGGCCTGCGGGAAGCTGGAGGAAGAGGGGTGCTTCCACATCTTCTTCCGCGAGACGCCGTTCAAGGGCGGCTTCGCCATCGCCAGCGGCATGGACCATATCGCCGAGGTGCTGGAGAACTTCTCGTTTTCCGACGAGAGCATCAGCTACCTGGCCTCCATCGACGCCCCCGGCGGCGGCAAGCTGTTCCGCCCCGAGTTCTTGGAGTATCTGCGCACCCTGCAGATCACGGTGGACATCGACGCGGTGCGCGAGGGCACCGTCGTGTTCCCGAACGACCCGTTCGTGCGCGTCGTTGGCCCCATCGTGCAGTGCCAGCTTCTGGAAACCCAGCTGCTGAACTGCGTTAACTTCGAAACGCTTGCGGCCACTAAGGCGGCACGCGTGTGCCTGGCGGCAGAAACGCCGGTTGCCGAGTTCGGCCTGCGCCGTGCCCAGGGCGAATCGGGCGGCATGCGCGCCAGCCGTGCGGCCATCGTGGGCGGCTGCGCCAGCACCTCGAACGTGCTGGCCGGGCGCGAGTTCGGCCTTCCCGTTTCGGGTACCCATGCCCATGCCTGGGTCATGGCCTTCGACGACGAGCTCGAGGCGTTCCGCGCCTATGCCAAGGAATTCCCCACGAACTGTGTGCTGCTGGTAGATACCTACGACATCACCCAGGGCCTGAAGAATGCCATCACGGTTGGCCTTGAGATGAAGGAGCGCGGCGAGCACTTGGCGGGCATCCGCATCGACTCGGGCGACCTTTCCTGGCGCGCGAAGCAGGCCCGCCAGATGCTCGACGAGGCCGGCCTTACCGATACCGGCGTGGTGCTCTCCAACGACCTGGACGAGTACGCCATTACCTCTATCCGCAATTCCGGCGCGAAGGTGGCGTCGTGGGGCGTGGGCACGAAGCTGGCCACCGCCTACGACCAGCCGGCGCTCGGCGGCGTGTACAAGCTGGCCGCGAAGCGCAACAGCGCATCCGACCCGTGGGAGCCGCGCGTGAAGGTGACGGGCCAAAGCTCGAAGCAGACCGTGCCCGGCGTGCTTGACGTGCGCCGCTACTTCCACGAAAACGGCACCCTGGCAGGCGACATGGTGTTCGACGTTACCTATCCGGTAACGCGCGAGCGCATCGTGGACCCAGCCGACGAGCTGCGCCAGAAGGACCTTTCGGGCAAGCGCTACGAAACGCTGCTGGAACCCCTGGCACGTGGTGGCAAGGTGGTGCTTTCGGCCGAGGCTCGCAGTGCCCTGGTTGCGCGCGATCGCTGCAAGAGCCAGCTGGCCCTGCTCGACGAAAGCCAGAAGCGCATCATCAACCCGCATTCGTACCCGGTTGGCCTGGAGCATTCGCTGTTCTACCGCCGCCGCGACCTGGTTTCCCGCCTGCTGGGACTTTCATAAACGATAAGATAGGTGCCCGAACCAGAAAGGGGGCTGCGCCGCATGATCAAGGTGATCACCGACTCGGTGGCCTCGTTGCCCAAGGAGCTGGCCCAAAGCGAGGGCATCCATGTTGTTTCCCTGTACCTGAACGAAGAGGGCACCGAGCACATCGAGTCCGAGATGGACTTGGACGGCTTCTACGCCCGGATCTACGACATGGCCGACAACCCGCCGGTTTCCAGCCAGCCTTCCGCCAGCACCTTCGAGGAGCTGTTCGAGGAGATTGCCCAGGCGGGCGATGAGCTGCTGGGCATCTGGATATCCACCGGGCTTTCGGGTACGTACGACGGGGCACTGCGCGCGGCACGCGCGGTGGAAGCGCGCAACATCGACTTCAAGTACTGCATGATCGACTCTTCTTCCTGCTGCTTCGACGAGGCGTTCTCCGTTCTGGCGGGCGCCCGTGCGGTGCGCGAGGGCAAGAGCCTGAAGGAAGCCGGCCGTGCGGTGCTCGATGCCATCGAGCGCACGCGCTTCCTGTTCACCCCCGAAAGCCTTACCTTCCTGCAGAAGGGCGGGCGCATCGGCGGCGCGGCGGCGCTGTTGGGGAACCTCGTGCGCCTTTCCCCGGTTCTCACCGTGGTGGACGGAACCCCCGAGCCCATGGCGAAAGTGCGCACGCGTAAGAAAGCCCTGAAAAAAATCGAAGAAATCCTTGAAGCCGACATCGCGCAATGCGGCGGCCTGAAACACCTGGTAGTCCACTATATCGGCGACCGCAAGCCCGCGGCAGAATGGGCGCAAGAGGTGTTCGAGCCCCTGCTGAACCGCGCGGTGAGCGTTTTGCCCGCCAGCCCTGTTATAGGATTGCATGTTGGTCCTGCCGTCGGCATCTGCTACGAGTGCAACGCTCCCTTGAAGGGGAAGCTCACCGGGCAGCCCGCTGCCCTGATGGTTGCCAATTAGGCAGAAGTCAACCCAGAAAGAGGCTATTGAATGGAAATGAAATGCAACCTCATCATCGATTCCTGCTGCGACTTGCCGGCAGACGTCGTTGAGCATGAGGGCGTGTACCTGCTCCAGTTCCCGTATTACGACGACGAGGGGCAGTACCTCGACGACCTGTACCGTTCGCGCAGCGCGCATGATTTCTACGAGAGCATGCGCAACGGCAACCAGCCGCATACCGCGCAGCTGCCCATCCCTTCGCTGCGTGCGGCCTTCGAATGGGCTCACGATCAGGGCAAACCTGCGGTGTTCCTGAGCTTCACCAGCGGCCTTTCCGGCACGTTCAGCACGGCTAGCCTGCTGCTTTCCCAGATGCAGGAGGAAATCCCCGACCTGGATGTTCGCCTGGTGGACACGAAGCTTGCCTCCATCGCCGAGGCGCTGCTGGTGTACGAGGCCATCAACCAATGCGAGAAGGGCCTTTCCGCCGACGAGATGGTGGCGTGGGCCGAAGAGGCGCGCTTCTTCGTGAACCGCCAGTTCATGGTGGACGACCTGGACGCCCTGCGCCGCGGCGGCCGCATTCCCGCCACGGTGGCGTTCGCCGGCTCCAAGCTCGACGTGAAGCCGCTGCTGGGCATCGACAACGACGGCAAGCTCACCCTTACCGGCGTTGCGCGCGGCCGCAAGAAGGGTCTGAAGGCCCTGGTTGATTTCTACCAGAAGAACAAGAGAGAGGACGCGCCCGACCATCACGTGATCATCGGCAACGCCGACTGCCCGAAAGACGCCGAGCGCCTAACCGCCCTGCTTTCCAAGGAAGACGATTCGCTCATGTTCCTACAAACCAGCATCGGCCCGGTTATCGGCAGCCATGTTGGCCCGGGCATGATCGCGCTGGTGTTCTGGGGCAAGGACTGCCGCGAGGAGCTTTCCATGGCCGACCGCATTGCCAGCAAGGTCCGCGGCAAGAAATAGCCTTACACCCCGGGGCTTTTCAGCCTGGTAGGGAAGTGGCGCCTTGCGTGCGCCGGATACGGAAGGATGTGCGCTATGAGCGCTGACGATTTGATGTTCGCCTTCGCTGGCGATGAGCGCGTGGGCGCCGGCGTAAGCGGCCTGCTTGAGGCTGCCGGCTTCGGCGCAACCGACTTGAACCGAGCCGACGTGGTGTTCACCTACTGCCCGAACACCACCGCGCTGGAAGATTTGTACTACGACACGGAAGGGCTGCTGCGCGGCACGAAGGAGGGTGCCATTCTGGTGGACCTGAGCCCCTCTACCGTGACGTTCGCCTGCGAGCTCGACGCCGTGGCCTGCGTGAACGGCCGCGTTGCCATCGATGCGCCCCTCGTCGTCGCCAACAAGGTGCACGACGACGCCTTCGGCGACTGCGAGAACCTGGGCATCGTCGCCGGCTGCCGCGAGGACGCCGACTACAAAACCGTGAAGCCGCTGCTGGATGCCATTGCCCACCGCGTTATGTGGATGGGGCATGCCGGCGCAGGCCAGAAGGCGAAGGTGGCGCTTACCCTGCAGAGCGCCGCAACCCTGGTGGGTGCCGTCGAGGCCCAGGTTGCCATCGATGCCATCGGCCATGATGTGCGCGTGATGACCGAAGACGTGATAGACCTCATGCAGGACTTGGGCGAGATATCGCCCGCGCAGAACGCGTTTGCCCAGGCTCTTCTGGACGAGGAATACGACGCTCCCTTCACCGTGGAGCACCTGATGGGTGAAGCTGCTGCGGCGCTTTCCTCGCTGGAAGACGACGAGCTTATCCTGCCCCAGGCCGAGGCATGCTATCGCCTTATGGAGCTGCTTGCCCTGGTGGGCGGCATCGACTACAGCCCGGCTGCGCTGAAGCTGGTGTTCTCCGACGAGGAAACCAGCAAGCGCTACGGCCTTGATTGGAACCGCGCGGAAGATGCCTTCGGCGAGGGCTGCGGCTGCGGTTGCGAGGACGACGACCACGAATGCGAGTGCGGCCACGACCCGCATGAAGAGCATGAGTGCTGCGGCAAGCACCATCACGGGTAGTCGCACTGCGTGTCCGTTGCGAACGACATAGTTGAAACAGCGGGGGAACCTTCGGGTTCCCCTTATTCTGCCTGTCGGTTGTGCCCTCGCGCCTGCGGGGTGAACAGGGCGCAGGGCAAGCGCGGCGTATGCGGCGCCTCCGACGTGGTGCGCCTGGGACGTGCTGCCCTGCATTGGTGGGAGGAACCCTGTCTGGTGGGGGAGCAGGGCAGCGGCGCCGTGTTCTTTTCCCACTGCCCATTGCAGTGCGTGTACTGCCAGAACAAGGAGCTGGTGGCGGGCTCGGGAATAGAGGTGTCCGACCAGCAATTCGCCGCCGCCGTCCTGCGCCTGCAAGACGAGCAGCATGCGGCGAACATCAACCTAGTAACCCCCACGCATTACACGCCCACCATCGCGCGGGTGCTTCGCCCGTTGCGCGAGGGTGGAAGGCTGCGCATCCCCGTGGTGTACAACACCTCCAGCTACGATTCCCTGGAAGCGTTGCACCTGATGGATGGCGTGGTGGATGGGTATCTTGCCGATTTCAAGTACGCTTCCGCCCTTCAGGCGGCGCAACTTTCCCATGCGCCCGACTATCCCGAGGTTGCCCTTCGCGCAATTGACGAGATGGTGCGCCAGGTGCCGGGTTGGCGGGAAAACGGGGACAGCCTGTTGCAGTGCGGCGTTATCGTTCGCCACCTGGTGTTGCCCGGCCGCATCGATGAATCGAAGCACGCGTTGGAGATCCTCGCCAAGCGCTACGGCGCCAAGGTTCGCCTGAGCATCATGAGTCAGTACACGCCGCTTGCCAGCGGGCTTGAGCGCTATGGCTTGCAGGGCCGCGTTACGGCGGAAGAGTACGAGGAAGTGCTCGATTACGTCGACGGCCTGGGATTTGAAGACTACTTCTGGCAACAGGGCGATGCCGCCCAGGAAAGCTTCGTTCCCGCCTTCAACGGGGAAGGCGTGCTGTAGGCGCGCCTTGTCTCTGCCGTGCCGG
>CAVHGQ010000006.1:0-17615 GCA_963635335.1 Candidatus Melainabacteria bacterium
GGCTGACATTCTGCCGATGCGGTCGTCTCGTTCAGAGTGCTTACGATGAGCAGGTTCTTGTCTCCTCTGCCTACGATGAGACGGTAACAGTTGACTGCAAATGTTCTTGTGGTGCCACCAAGTAGGTGCGTCCAGACAGTCCTATCGACCAGGAGCGCCCCGTGTTCCTCTTGTAGCCGCGGACCGTTATCTAGGGAGCACTTTTATGCAAAAGACATTGCGCATCAGCCTGCGGAGCCTGCTTTCGCTGGCTCTCGCGTTCCTGCTGTCGCTGTCGCTGCTGCCCGGCTGCCTCTAGGAGCTGGGAAATCCTTTGACATTAGAAGGCTTGAAGTTCTTGAAAATGCCCTGATAAAAACTGGAGCGAAACCGCTAAGCAGCTCCGCCCCTACAAACCCTAAGGTTTTACGTATGAGTGCATTATGCTTGCTCGGGCGCCCAGACGTCAACGATCTTGAAGAAGAAATCGAAGAATGACGTTATAAGGTTGTTCTTGGTGAATAGCTCAGCCGAATCTCGCCACGCATCGCGCAGTTCGGCAAGCATAGCGGAGTGGCGAGCCCTAGTCTTCTCCCGGGTGCAGATCCTCTTCGAAGCATAGAGCGCCGATGCCATCTGCGCGGTACGGAGGTTGTTGAGCCTCGCACGCCTCGTCTTGGATCTTTTTAAGCCGTGCTTGTTGAGTGAGTCGGTTATGAGTCCGTTGATGTCCGTGTTTGTTTCCTCGCTAGCACGTGAAATTCCATTCAGGATGCAGCTGTTGTGCGCGCATGCGTTTCTGAGCATCTGGCAACTACGTAGCACATAGTGCTCTTGGCGCATCTCTTCGTCGTTCCACCGTTCGGCGCAGAAAAGAAAGAGCGAGTTAAAGGTTCCGAACTCGATGATTTCCAGGAAAACCCATATCGGGATTCTCTTTTTGAGGTAGTGGGCAATGAGGTGGCCAGAGTACTCGTCGAACCTATCGCCCTTCTTGCTGCGGCCTTCTAAGTTTCCTGTAATGTGATTACGCATATTATGGTTCGCCTGAGAGAGAAAGTCGGCGACCACCGTGTATCCGTCCTCTCCGTGCACTTCGCAGGCATTGAGCAGCTTGATACGTGCGAAATGCTCGACGTCTATCGTGATAGATAGGAAGCATTGCCTGAACTTCCTGTCGAGCGATGACAAGACCCGTAGATGCTCGAAGTCGAGGCCGAGGTATCTCCCTGCCTGCTCGCCTTGGTTTTGCAGGGGGAAGAGCTTCCTGTATGCCGATGCCCTGAACAGGTTGTTGCCAGATCGAAGATAATCGGCGGCAACGTCGCGTGGGCAGAGGTCAAAAGAGACGCCCTTGTTAGCGAGATGGTCGAGCTGATCATCGATATGGAGTAGGGGTCGGTGCTTACCCGTGGTTTGCTGAGTGGTTTTGTCTGCCATGCGAATCCCTCCCGTTCTGCGATGGCTTAGGGATCCATTCTACCGTTCTCGATGTTGATTTTAGAGGGCATTTCACGGCTTTGGTCTGGTCTTTTTCTCCTAAGGAGAGCTGGGGTCAAATGACTGTGGCATGAGTATTCGCAATGAAAGCAATCGCTTGGTTCTGGGTGGGAAATGGGGGGCCGCGCCGACCGTGCCCGCCCAGCTCTGCCCGGCGCCGCATCCGCAACGGCCGGGCAGCGACGTGGGTTGGGGCACTGCCGCGCGGGGTTCTCTGAACACCGCTCCTGTTAGATTCGCGAAGCGAATCTCCTTCAAATGCATGAAGCAGTGCAGCGCATGCAGATGAGGCCCGCCTAAGCGGACCTCATCAAACAGCGGAACGGGAACCACGAGCGGCAGTGCCCCGACCCGCGGCGCGGACGGGTTGAACTGCCTTCACTTGTTTAATGCGTGGATACGGGTTAAACAATCAGGCGAAATGGAGTACCCTTAGTAAACCTGTAGAACAGGAACACTCATTAAAAGAACCCGCGCGGGGTTCCGCGTTTGGGCGATTAGACGGAAGAAGGCTCAGCAGATGTTGAAGGCGGGTATCGTAGGCGCAGCCGGGTATGCAGGAGCAGAACTGGTACGCATCTTGCTGCGACATCCTTCATTCGAGCTCTCTGTCATCACCTCCAATTCCGACGAAGGCACGCTGCTTTCGCAGGTGTATCCGGCCTTCGCGGGCATTACCGATTTGGCGTTCTCCCGCCACGACAATCCGGCGCTGTTCGACTGCGATGTGGTGTTCTTGGCAACGCCCCATACGGTTGCCATGAAATCGGCCCCTGGTTTGCTTGAATCGGGCGTTACGGTGGTAGACCTCTCTGCCGACTATCGTCTGCGCAGCCAGGAAACCTACGAGAAGTGGTACAAGGTTGAACATACCAGCCCCGAGCTTCTGGCAACGGCCGCTTTCGGCCAGCCCGAGCTGAACCGCGCCGAGCTCGATGCTGCCGCTGCGCGTCATGCCGAAGGCGAATCCGTGCTGGTTGCCTGTGCCGGCTGCTACCCAACGGCCACCTCGCTTGCGGCCGCTCCGGCCATCGAGCTTACCGAAGGCGTAGTGGTTGCCGATGCCATTTCCGGTGTTTCCGGCGCTGGCCGCAGCGCAACTGCGCGCACCCACTACGTTTCCGCGAACGAGAACTTCGAGGCCTACGGGGTAACCAACCATAGGCACACCCCTGAAATCGAGCAGATCTTGGGCATCCCGGGTCGTTTGGTGTTCACGCCGCATCTGGCTCCTGCCACCCGCGGCCTGCTTTCCACGGTAACCATGCAGCTTACGGGCGAGGCGCGACGTACGGCCACGGCCGAGTCGATTCATCGACGATACTGCGACGCCTACGCGAATTCGCCGTTCGTTACCGTGCTGCCCTTGGGTCAGCAGCCCAAAACCTCTTCGGTAGTGGGAACGAACCGCGCCCACGTGGGCGTCGCCTACAACGCCACCACCGGTTCGGTTATCGTCACCTGCGCCATCGACAACATCGTGAAGGGCGCGGCGGGCCAGGCGGTTCAGTGCGCGAACATCGTCTGCGGCCTTCCCGAGGTCCAGGCGCTTTCCCCTGTTGCCAATCCCTCTTAGGAGTAGATCAAATATGAATACAGCGAACCTGACCACCGTTGAAAACGGCGGCGTCACGTCCGCCCAGGGTTTCCGCGCCGGCGGCATGCATGCCGGTTTCCGCGCCGACCCCAATCGTCTTGACATGGCATTGGTCGAGGCCGATGAGCTTTGCCCTGTTGCCGGCGTGTTCACTCAGAACGTTTTCTGCGCCGCCCCCGTCACGGTGTGCCGCGAGCACCTGGACGGCGTGGGCTACGGCTTCGCGCGCGCCATGGTAATCAACTCCGGCATCGCCAATGCCGCCACCGGCTCGGTGGGCTTGGAAGCCGCCCGCCGCACCGCTGGCATCGTCGCCGATGTGGTGGGGTGCGTCCCCGAAGACGTGCTGGTGGCCTCCACTGGCGTTATCGGCCAGAACCTGGACACTGCGCCGTTTTCCACGGGCGTTCCAGCGCTGCATGCGAAGCTGGGTGAAACCACCGGCGCCAGTGCCGCTCAGGCCATCATGACCACCGACACGCACCCGAAGGAAGCTGCGGTAACCTACGTTTCCGCCGACCCCGACTATGCGGGCTGCTCGTTCACGGTGGGCGGCATGGCCAAGGGCTCGGGCATGATCATGCCGAACATGGCAACCATGATCTCGGTGCTCACCGCCGATGCTCCGGTTCCCGCTCCGCTTCTGCACAAGGCGCTTTCCGCCGCGGTGAACCAGAGCTTCAACAAGGTTACGGTGGACGGCGACACCTCCACCAACGACACCTGCGTGCTGTTCGCCTCGGGCAAGGCCGCCCCTGCCGGCGCTCCGCTTATGGGCGAAGGCTCGGTTGCCTACCAGGAGTTCTGCCAAGCGCTGAACCAGGTAACGCGCACGTTGGCCCGCGCCATGGCCGAAGACGGCGAAGGAGCAACCCGCTTGGTAACCGTGAACGTGCGCGGCGCCGCAACCGACGCCGATGCCGATGCAGCGGCACGAACGGTGGCGAACTCGCCCCTGGTGAAAACCGCCATCACCGGCCACGACGCCAACTGGGGCCGCATCGCCGGCGCGCTGGGCCGTTCCGGCGCCGCGTTCCAGCAGGAAAACGTGGACATCGACATCATGGGCATGCCGGTGCTGCGCCAGGGCCTTCCCGTGCCCTTCGATGAGGAAGAGGCGTTGCGTCGCTTCGAGCAGCCCGAGATCGTCATCGATGCCGACCTGGGCGCCGGCACCTGCGCAACCACGATGTGGACCTGCGACTTTTCGCACGAATACGTTTCGATCAATGGAGATTACCGCTCATGAAATACGCAAGAGACCGCAAAATCACCTCTAGCCATACTGCAGAGGTCCTGATCGAGGCATTCCCCTGGATCAAGAACGCCACCGGCAAGACCATCCTTATCAAGTACGGCGGCGCCGCCATGGTGGACCCGCAGCTGCGCAACGCCGTGATGAGCGACATCGTCATGCTGAAGATCATGGGCGTGAACCCCGTTATCGTGCACGGCGGCGGTGCTGCCATCACCGAGAACATGGGCAAGTTCGGCATCGACGTCGAGTTCAAGAACGGCCAGCGCGTCACCACCGACGAGGCCATGGACGTGGTGAAGATGACGCTGGTGGGCAAGGTGAACGAGGAGCTGGTGCTTGCCATGAACGAGCACGGCAACCTGGCCGTGGGCGTGAACGGCACCGACGCCGGCACCATCATCGCCGAGCAGGCCAGCCCCGACCTTGGCCGCGTGGGCAAGGTGGTAGAGGTGAACCCCTCGTACATCAACGCGCTCATCGCAGCCGACTACGTGCCCATCATCGCCTCGGTGGGCAAGGGCACCGACGACGGCTCCTACAACATCAACGCCGACGTCGCCGCATGCGCAGTGGCTTCCGCCATCGGTGCGCACAAGATCATCTTCCTCACCGATGTGGACGGCTACTACGAGGACTTCTCGGACAAGACTTCGCTCATCTCGCAGATGACGGTAAGCGAAACCAAGCAGATGCTGGCCGAGGGCAAGGTTTCCAGCGGCATGATCCCGAAGCTTCAGTCGTGCATCGAGGCCATCGAGGGCGGCGTTCCCCGTGCCCATATCGTCAACGGCACCAAGCCGCATTCCATCTTGGTGGAGCTGCTCACCTCCAGCGGCGCGGGCACCCTTATCTACGACGACGATGCCGAGTTCTCCAAAGACGAGATGCGCCCGTTGGGCATCCTGGCATCCCGTTTGAGCGAGAACCTGTAGAAACGCGCGCAGCGGGTGCATGCCTGCCGCAAAATAGTTAGAATCAACGGATAGGTTTTCGCGGGCAACGCCGCAGACCTCTCTGTATACGAAAGGAACACCATGGGTTTTGAAGAAGCAAAGAAGCTTGACGAGCATTTTGTCATGCATACCTTTGCCCGCAAGCCGGTTATGTTGGTTGAGGGCCAGGGAATGGAAGTCAAAGACGACGAGGGCAACACCTACCTCGACTTCCTTTCCGGTATCGGCGTAGACAGCCTGGGCCATTGCCACCCTGCAGTGGTCAGCGCCATCCAGGAGCAGGCTGCCCGCCTTATCCATGTAAGCAACTACTACTACATCGAGAACCGCGGCGAGGTGGCCAAGCTCATCTCCGACATGCTGAATGTCTGCGTGCCCAAGTTCTTCCGCGCCCCGTGGCCGGTATTCTTCGCCAATTCCGGTGCCGAGGCCAACGAGTGCGCCATCAAGCTGGCTCGCCTGTACTCCAAGAAGATGGGCAACGGCGGCCAGACCATCATCACCATGGACCGCAGCTTCCACGGCCGCACCCTTGCAACGCTTGCCGCCACGGCCCAGCCGGCCAAGCAGGAAGCCTTCCAGCCCCTGCCCGGCGGCTTCATGCACGTTCCCATGAACGACTTGAACGCCCTTCACCAGGCGGTTTACAACAACCTTGCCGATGTATGCGCCGTCATGATCGAGCCTGTTCAGGGCGAGGCCGGCGTGTACCCGTGGGATGCCGACACGCTCTACGAGGTGGCTCAGTTCTGCCGCAAGAACGGCCTGCTGCTCATCGTCGATGAGGTGCAGAGCGGCATCTTCCGCTGCGGCGAGTACCCGTTCGCCTTCCAGAACATGGGCATCACGCCCGACATCATCACCATGGCCAAGGGCATTGCCTCCGGCTTCCCGATGGGCGCTTGCGCGGCACGCATCGAGGTTGCCGAAGCCTTCGAGCCCGGCGACCACGGTTCCACCTTCGGCGGCAGCAACCTGGCAATGGCCGCAGCGCATGCCACCCTGGCAACGCTCACCCGCGGCCATTACGACGATCGCGTGGCCGAGATGGGCGACTACTTCGCCGACAAGCTGCAGAAGCTCGACGACATCACCGAGGTTCGTGGCCTTGGCCTGATGATCGGCGCCGATGTGGCAGAGGGCATCGATGCCAACAAGGTGGTTGCCGCTGGCCTGAAGGCGGGCTTCCTGCTGAACGCACCCAGCAAGGGAACCCTGCGCTTCCTTCCGCCGCTCATCATCACCGAGAAGGAGATCGACGCGCTTATCAAGGCGCTGCCCGAGCTGCTTGAGGCGGGTCGCGCGGCTGATGAGCCCGAAGGCGCCGATGGCTCCGAGGAAACGGCTCGCGCAGAAGAGCTTGCCGCAGCCGATGCCGCCGGGGCAACCGAGGAATAAACAACCAACGGGGAGGGCTTCCTCCCCGTGCTTTTCGCCCCAAGCGGGCGCCTAACATAGGAACAATGCCAATAGAAAGGTAAGAAGATGGCAAAGGATAAATGCGTACTCGCCTACTCGGGCGGCCTGGACACCAGCGTCTGCATCAAGTGGCTTCAGGATGAGAAGAACCTCGACGTTATCGCCGTTGTGGGCGAGGTTGGCCAGGAGCACGAAGGCCTGGAGCAGGTTAAGGAACGCGCACTGGCTACGGGCGCACTCGACTGCATCATCGCCGACATGCGCGAGGACTTCGCCGCCGACTACCTGTCCAAGGCCCTGTTCGCCAACGCTCACTTCGAGAACAAGTACCCGCTGGTATCCGCTCTTTCCCGTCCGCTGATCTCCAAGTACCTGGTAGACACCGCCCACAAGTTCGGCGCCAAGTACGTGGCACACGGCTGCACCGGCAAGGGCAACGACCAGGTTCGCTTCGAGACCTCCATCCAGGCGCTCGATCCCTCGCTGGAGATCATCGCCCCTGTTCGCGAGTGGGATATGCACACCCGCCAGGAGGAAATGGACTGGGCAGAGGCTCACGGCGTAACCGTTCCCACCACCAAGTCCAAGCCCTACTCCATCGACGACAACCTGTGGGGTCGCGCAATCGAGTGCGGCGTGCTGGAAGACCCGATGAACCGTCCTCCGCTGGACATCTACACCATGACCACCGACCCCGAGAAGGCTCCCGATCAGCCCACCGAGGTTGAGATCGAGTTCAAGGGCGGCCTGCCTGTTGCCATCGACGGCCAGCAGATGAGCTACCTGGACATCATCGCCAAGATGAACCAGATCGCCGGCGACAACGGCTTCGGCCGCATCGACATGATCGAGAACCGCATGATCGGCGTGAAGAGCCGTGAGTGCTACGAGGCACCGGGCGCTCTGGCCCTCATCGTTGCCCATCGCGGCCTTGAGGACATGTGCCTGGAGCGCGAGGTTCTGCGCTACAAGCTGCACCTGGAGCATGACTGGGCAACCATGGTGTACAACGGCCAGTGGTTCAGCCCTCTGAAGCATGCGGTAGATGCCTTCATGGCCACCACCCAGCAGTGCGTTACCGGTACCGTGCGCCTGAAGTTCTACAAGGGCAACTGCACCGTAACCGGCCGCAAGTCCGACTTCAGCCTGTACGATTACGGTCTGGCAACCTACGATGCTGCCGACACCTTCAACCACAAGGCTGCCAAGGGCTTCATCGACCTGTACGGCCTGTCCACCAAGGTTTGGGCTAAGAACCGTCGCGAGCAGGGGGTTACGGACGGCGAATAAATCAGCGATTTATTCGCCTGAGACGCGATGACGCTGCGCGCGATTCTGACGGCACAGGGAAACCTCAAAGGGCGAGGCATGGCGCAAAAGGCCTATGTCTCGCCCTTTTCGCTTCCCCTGCACTCGTCAGAATCGCGCTCGCTGACTTACTGGCGCATGCCAGGACTTTGGATTATTGCTCAATGGCGCGGGTTCGGAGCGACAAGGCTCTCAGGTCTTGCTGATTTGCTGGCGCATGCCGGGCATGTTCAACATGCGGGTCTACTTCGGGTTGTATTTCGGGGCTCTTCCTTCGTAAAGAGGGGAGAGCCCTGTTTTGCTATGATGGGAAACTGTTCTTCGGAAAAAGGCTGGGGCGTGGCGCCTTGGCATGAGATAGGAGTTTCCCAATGGCTTTGTGGTCTGGACGATTCGAAAAGGGCGTTAGCGAGTTCACTCAGGAATTCGGCGCATCGCTTCCCGTAGACAAGGCGATGTACCACGAGGACATCGCGGGCTCCCGCGCCCATGCGCGCATGCTGGCCGCCCAGGGCGTAATCTCTGAAGAGGATGCCCAGAAGATCGTTGACGGCCTTGCCCAGATCGAGAAGACCATCGAAGAGGGCAACTTCACCTTCGATATCAACGATGAGGACATCCATATGTCCATCGAGAAGGTGCTTACCCAGAACATCGGCGATGCCGGTGCGCGCCTGCACACGGGCCGCAGCCGCAACGACCAGGTGATCACCGACACGCGCCTGTATGCCAAGGAGCTTGCCAGCGGCCTGATGGCCGACCTGAACGCCTTGCGCGCAACCCTTATCAAGGCCGCGCAGGACAACATGGGCACCATTCTTCCCGGCTACACGCACATGCAGCATGCTCAGCCGGTGCTGCTCTCGCATCATTTCATGGCCTACTTCTGGATGTTCACGCGCGACTTCAACCGTGTGAAGCAGGCTTATGATGCCGCCAACGCCAACCCGCTGGGCTCTGCCGCGCTTGCCGGCACCACCTATCCGCTGGACCGTCAGAAGACCACCGACGAGCTGGGCTTCGACCACATGATCCCCAACTCGCTCGACGCGGTTTCCGACCGCGACTTCCTGCTGGACCTGGACTACGCCTGCTCGGTGGCGATGATCCACCTTTCCCGCTTGTCCGAGGAGATCATCCTGTGGTCCACCTCCGAGTTCGGCTTCATCACCCTGGCCGACGAGTACTCCACCGGTTCCTCCATCATGCCGCAGAAGAAGAACCCCGACTTCGCCGAGCTGATCCGTGGCAAGTCGGGCCGCGTGGTGGGCGACCTGATGGCGCTGCTCACCACCATGAAGAGCCTTCCCCTTGCCTACAACAAGGACCTTCAGGAAGACAAGGAAGGCGTCATGGACGCCTGCAAGACCCTGCACGACTGCCTGGTGTGCATGGAGGGCATGATCTCCACCATGAAGGTGAATGCCGATGCGATGCGCGCGCAGTCCAAGAAGGGCTATCTTGCCGCCACCGACGTGGCCGACTACCTGGCGAAGAAGGGCCTGCCGTTCCGCAAGGCCCACGAGATCGTAGGCCACCTGGTGCTTCTGTGCGACAAACGTGGCTGCGACTTGGACGACCTTTCCCTGGAAGACTTCAAGCAGGCATCCGACCTGTTCGAGGCCGACATCACCGAGGCGCTGGACCTGGAATCCATCGTGGCAGCTCGCACCACGTTCGGCGGCACGGGCAATTCCGTGGTTGCCCAGCAGATCGAGCTGGGAGCCCAGCAGCTGAAGCAGGACCAGAACCTGGCATAGTTGTGCGCTTTCCCTTCCGCGGTTCCCTGCATGATAAAATGCGGGGGACTGTATATGGGAGGTTGAATGGCTACACGTGGTAGAAGAAGCAGGCACGGCGCCAGTTCCGGTAGATCCCGGTCCAAGCTTGGCCTCGTGCTGGGCGTCATAGGTGCCGCTTTCGTTGCATGCTGCATCGCAGCTGTTGCTATGTGCTCGGTTTGGCTGCAGGACTTGCCAGACTACACCGACGCTTCCGCCTATAACTATGCCGAGAAAACCAAGGTGTACGCCAACGACGGCACCACCTTGCTGGCCGAGTTCTTCCTGGAGAACCGCGACCCCATCGAACTCGACCAGATGGGCGACTACGTTACCAAGGGCACGGTGGCCACGGAAGACGAGCGCTTCTACCAGCACAACGGCATCGACCTTATGGGCATTGCCCGCGCGGTGTGGGTGAATGTGACGCATACCGGCCGCGAAGGTGCTTCCACCATCACGCAGCAGTTCGTAAGGAATACCATCCTTGCTGATGAGGCGCAGGAATCAACCTTGAAGCGCAAGGTGCGCGAGGCGTATATTGCCCTGAAGCTGGAAGAGATCTACTCCAAGCAGGAAATCCTGCAGATGTACCTGAACACCATCAACTACGGCCAGGGCGCCTACGGCATCCAGGCCGCTGCCCAGCGCTACTACTCGGTGGATGCCAAGGATCTTACGCTGGCTCAGGCGGCTGCGCTCATCGGCATTCCGCAGAGCCCCACGTACAACAACCCCATCGACAACCCCAACAACTGCAAGCAGCGCCGCAACCTGGTGCTCGACCGCATGCTTTCCAACGGCGTTATCACGCAGGAACAGCACGATGCCGCCCAGGCCGAAGAGCTGAACCTGAACGTTTCCTCGGTAAGCTCGGGCGACGGCATGTACAAGTACAAGTACTTCACCAGCTATGTACGCCAGCAGTTGCTGCAGAACTATTCTGCCGACGAGGTGTTCAAGGGCGGCTTGGTGGTTACCACCACGCTGGACCCGGCAATCCAGGACGCAGCTGAGACGGCCGCGCAGGCCAAACTGAAAACGCTTTCCAGCAACCTTGAGCTGGCCATGGTCTCGGTAGACCCGAACACCGGCTATATCAAGGCGCTCATCGGCGGCCGCGATTACGACACCAACGAGTTCAACCTGGCAACGCAGGCAAAGCGCCAGCCCGGTTCTTCCTTCAAGACGTTCACCCTGCTTGCCGCACTGAACGAAGGCATATCGCCGCAGACGAACCTGAACTGCTCTTCCAGCGTTGACCTGAACGGCTGGAAGGTAGAGAACTACGGCGGCACCAACTACGGCACCCGCTCCATTGCCAGCGCGTTCGCGGTTTCCTCCAACACCGGCTTCGCCCAGCTGTGCACCAAGATCGGCGCCGACAAGGTGGTCGACATGGCCGAGAAGTGCGGTATCGAAACCGAGCTGGATGCGTACCCCTCCATTACGCTGGGTTCCGAAGAGGTTACCGTGCGCGAGATGGCCCAGGCCTACGCCACCATCGCCAACGGCGGCACCAAGCACGAGGCCGTGTGCATCGAGTCCATCAAGGATTCCAACGGCAACGTTATCTACCAGGCCAACACCACCGGCGAAAAGGTGCTCGACACCGCGCTGACCGAGGCTGCCACCGAGGTTATGGAAGGCGTGGTAACCAAGGGCACCGGCCGTGGCGCCTCCATCGACAACGGGCAGCCCGCTGCCGGCAAAACCGGTACGTCCGAGAACTGGCGCGACAAGTGGTTCTGCGGCATTACCCCGCAGCTTTCCACCGCAATTTGGATCGGCGGCCGCGACGAGGTGCAGATGCCTTCCTCCGTTGCGTGCGACGGCGTGTTCGGCTCGTTCATGAGCGAGGTGCTGGAAGGCCAGCCCATCCAGCAGTTCCCCACGTCCGACAAGAAGCTTTCCTACACCACCACCGACTTCGGCAGCGGCAGCGGTTCCAGTGGATACTCGCCGCAGCACGAAGGCGACTCGGTGGATTCCAGCACTGCTTCTGCCACCACCAACGAATCCACCACCGATTCGTCTTCCAGCAGCACCGATAAGAAGTCCTCTTCGTCGAGCTCGTCTTCAAGCTCAAGCTCAAGCTCGTCTGGCAGCTCCAGCAGCTCTAGCAGCAGCGGCTCTGGCAGCTCCAGCAGTGGCAGTTCCAGCGGCAGCAGCTCGGGCGGCTCCAGTTCCGGTGGCAGCTCGAGCGGCGGAAGCTCCAGCGGCAGCGGCTCGGGTGGAAGCTCCAGTGGCGGCAGTTCCAGCAGCGGCTCCGGTGGCAGCTCTTCTGGAAACAGGACCAGCCATCCGTCGTAGCCATGGGGCGGCCGGCTTTATGCTTGCGCGGCTATGGATTCTTCGGGAAGAAGAGCCAGCGCAGGGGCACAGGCGGCCAGTATCGTTTTGAATGAAAGGTGCGCAACGCAAGCAGGCGTTGCCGTTCCTTTAACGGGAAGGATCTTATGAAAGCGAAACTACGTTTTCTCGTGATAGCGGCGCTGTGCGTTGTGTGCATGGGCGCCCTGGCCGGCTGCGTTTCCAGCAACAGCCAGACCGATGCGCAAACCCAGAACCGCCAGTACATGTCTTCCGTGAACACCATCATGGAAACCCTGAATACCAACATGGAATCGTTCGCCACGGCCGTGAAGGACGACGAGGTGGTATCCCTTTCCTCGCAGCTTTCTGCGGTTGACCAGTGCGTTTCCGACCTGGAGGCGCTTCAGGTCCCCGATGCCATGGCCGATATCCAGTCCCAGTATGTGAACGGTGCGAAGGAGCTGCAAACTGCGCTTTCCTCGTACGTTCAGCTTTACGAGGACGTGAAGGCACCGCAGAGCGGCACCTACGACTATTCCGACTACGATAGCCGCATGGCCGATATCCAGTCGCACTACAACGCAGGCATCCAGGCCCTGCAGGATGCGGACAGCAAGGTTCAGTCCGCGTAAGGCGGCTTGCGAATATCCGGTAAACGAAGCGGCCATCGAAAGATGGCCGTTTTTCTGCCCTAGGGTGGCACAAGAGCAAAGGACGAAACCATGACCAGGCAACTCGATACCGAAAACGCTGCGCAAGAGCCCGTGTGCGCTGCTGCCGCAAACGTCCAGGCAACCCAGGCGCCGAAGCGCGTCGAGCTGCTGGCTCCTGCCGGCAATATGGCGTGCCTGCATGCCGCCGTGCGCGCCGGGGCCGATGCGGTGTATTTGGGCGCCGGCCATTTCAACGCGCGCCGCGGTGCCGACAACTTCACCTTGGAAAGCCTGGCTGAAGGCTGCGACTTCGCCCACCTGCGTGGGGTGAAGGTGTTCCTGACGCTGAACACGGTGGTGCTTCCCTCCGAACTGCAGGATGCGCTTGAGCTTGCGCGCCAGGCGTACCGCTGCGGCGTGGATGCCTTCATCGTGCAGGACATCGGCATCAGCATCGAGCTTGCCCGTGCCATCCCCGATGTGGAAGTGCACGTTTCCACCCAGATGAACATCCACGACGAAGATGGCCTGCGTGCTGCGGTTGCCCTTGGCGCCAAGCGCGTCACGTTGGCTCGCGAGCTTTCCTTGGAAGAGCTGCAGGTGCTTGGCGCGTTGGCCCAGGAACTGGGCGTGGAGCTGGAATGCTTCGCCCACGGCGCCCTGTGCATCTGCTATTCGGGGCAGTGCTTCATGTCTTCCATGGTGGGCGGGCGTTCCGCCAACCGCGGGCGCTGCGCCCAGGCGTGCCGTCTTCCCTACGAGCTGCACAACCGCGCCCTGCGCAAGAGTCTGCCTTCGCCGGGCGAGCATCTGCTCTCGCCGAAGGACCTGTGCACCATCGACCTTATCCCCGAACTGCTTGATGCGGGCATTGCCTCGCTGAAGGTGGAAGGCCGCATGAAGTCGCCCGAGTATGTGCAGGCCGTGGTTGGCGTGTACCGCGCGGTGATCGATCGCATCGAGGCGGCGCGCGCGAAGGGCGAGCCCACGGATGGCATGGGGGCAACCGATGCCGAGCGCGCTGCGCTTTCCGAGGCGTTTTCCCGCGGGTTCACCACGGCCTACCTTACCGGCCAGCGAGGAAACGAGATCATGAGCTACGGCCGCCCGAACAACCGCGGCGTGTTCGTCGGCCGCGTGGTGCAGGCCAAGGACGGGCGCGTGTGCCTTGATGCCGAGGCGGACTTGCACGAGGGCGACCTTATCGAGTTTTGGACCAACCGCGGCCACTTCGTGCATACGGTGGCCAACCTGCGCACCGACAAGCAGGGCAGGGTAGTGCTGCCGGTGGAACGCGCCGTGGGCAAGGGCGACCGCGTGTTCCGCGTGCGCAACGCCGAAGCGGCTTTCGCCGACGACGGCCGTCTGCCAGCTGTGCCCGTTACCGGCAAGGCGGTGCTGCATATCGGTGCCTCGGCTCGCTTTGAGCTCACTGCACCCAACGGCATTTCTGTTGCCGTGGAGGGCAATGTGGTGGAGGCCGCTCGCACCAAGGCCATTACCGAGGAAGAGGTGCGCCAGCACATCGATCGCATGGGCACCACGCCCTTCGAGCTTGCCGGCTTGGAAATCGAGCTGGACGAAGGCGTGGGCATGCGCTTTTCCGCCTTGCACAAGCTGCGCGCCCAGGCCGCCGACCAGCTGCAAGAGCAGATGCTGGCCGCCTACCATGCGCGCAAGCTGAACCGCGCGCCGAAGCGCACCTTCGCCGCCCCGATGCACAAGGGCTCCTGCAAGGTTGCCGTGCTGGCCACCAACCCGGCCTGCGCCCGCGCCGCCAAGCGCGCCGGTGCCGACCTCATCTACGTCCCCGCCGCCAACTACCGCCGCGGGGAAGCGGTTATCGCCGGCCAGCTTTCCGGTACGGCCGAACAGGCCGGCTACCCCAAGCAGTGCATCCCGGTTCTGCCCACGGTTTCGCAGATGTTCGACGAACAGAACCGCAATGGCTTCGATATCTGGAACCGCGTGAAGGAAGGCCGTCCGGTGCTGTGCCAGAACCTGGGCCAGCTGCTGCATGCCACCGAGGCAGGCGCTGTGCCCGAGGTAGGCCCCAACGTCCCGGTAACCAACAAGCTGGACCTGCAGGCCATGGCCGATTTCGGCGCCCAGCGCGTTTGGCTTTCGCCTGAGCTTTCGCTGGTGCAGATAGAGGAACTGGGGGAACTGGCGCCGATGGAACTGGGGCTTACCATCATCGGCCAAACCGAGCTGATGGTTACCGAGCACTGCCTTCTTATGAGCCAAGGCCCCTGCAACCAGGAATGCGATGTGTGCCCGCGCCGCAAGAGCCCGCATTACCTGAAGGACCGCAAGGGCTACGAGATGCCGGTGGTAACCGATTGCACCGGCCGCAGCCATCTGTACAACGCCGTGCAGCTGGACATCGCCCACCTTATGCCCGAGCTCGTGAGCGCCGGCGTTTCTACGGTGATGGTGGACACCGCCCTCATGAACGTGGAGGAAACTACGAAGAAGGTGCAGCGTGCGGTGCGTGCGCGCGACATCGCCCGGAAGGGCAATAACAAGGTTGCCAAGGCCGAGGGCGCCACTTCCGGCCACCTGTTCCGAGGGGTGCAGTAGGCATGGCCGATTCGCGAAGGATAGGCACTTTGGCGCGCCGCCGCCGAAGGGAAGGCATCAGGGCTGCGCTGGCTCCTACGCAGGGGTTTTGCCCGACAACCCTGTGCTAGAATCTCTGCGGAAACTTAGAAAGAGGAATCATGATTTCACCTGAAGAGCAGTTCCATATCATCCAGTCGGGCGCGGCACAGATCGTGCCTGAGAAAGCGCTGATGGACAAGCTGAAGCGCGGCAAGCCCCTGAACATCAAGCTGGGCGTAGACCCCACCGCTCCCGATATCCACTTGGGCCATGCGGTGCCGCTGCGCAAGCTTCGCCAGTTCCAGGACCTGGGGCATCAGGTAACGCTTATCATCGGCGACGGCACGGCGCTTATCGGCGACCCTTCCGGCCGCAACACCACGCGTCCGCAGCTTACGCGCGACCAGATCAAGGTGAACGCGCAAACCTACGTTGACCAGGCATTCAAGGTGCTGGACCCCGAGAAAACCACCCTGCGCTACAACTCCGAGTGGATCCTTTCCATGGGCATGGAAGAGCTGTTGAAGGTTGCCTCCAACTTCACCGTTGCGCGCATCCTTGAGCGCGACGACTTCCACAACCGCTACACCTCCAACCTGCCCATCAGCCTGCACGAGTTCCTGTACCCCGTTATGCAGGCCTACGACTCTGTGATGATCAAGGCCGACGTCGAGCTGGGCGGCACCGACCAGCTGTTCAACCTGCTTGCCGGTCGTGAGCTTATGGAGAAGATGGGCATGGAGCCCCAGGTGTGCCTGACGCTTCCGCTGCTGGAAGGCACCGACGGCGTGCGCAAGATGTCGAAGAGCTACGGCAACTACATCGGCCTTACTGACGAGCCCAACGACATGTTCGGCAAGGTGATGTCCATCCCCGACAACATCATGGTGAAGTACTACCGCTTGGCTTCCACCGAGGCCGTGGACAAGATCGACGCCATCGAGAAGGGGCTTGCCGCCGGCGAGATCCATCCCAACCGCTGCAAGCGCGACCTGGCGCAGAACATCGTTGCCGCCTACTACAGCAAGGAAGCTGCGGTGGAGGCCGAGGCTGCGTTCGACCGCCAGTTCAAGCAGCACGAGGTGCCCGACGACGTTCCCGAGTTCGCCGCCGACCTTACCCCGAACGACGAGGGCAAGGTGTACCTGGCAAAGATCATCTGCGAAGCCGGCCTCACCAATTCCGTGGGCGATGCCCGTCGCATGATCGACCAGGGCGGCGTGAAGGTGAACGGCGAAGCCCTGCCCGCCAAGGCCTACAACGTTGAGCCTGAAGGCTTGAAGGGTGCCGTCGTTCAGGTTGGCAAGCGCAAGTTCGTGAAGCTGGTGTAGTCCTAGCCGTCCGTCGGCTCCGCACCTGCCGGGCAAGTGCTCAAGACACCCGTTCCGCTGTTCAAAAAGGATCCTCTGACGAGGATCCTTTTTTCATGCGCTGCACTGCTTCATGCATAAGAAGAAGGCATCCTTTCGGATGCCTTGCAGGAATGGTGTTCAGAGTGTCTTTCGCGCTTACTCGGCAGGTACGGAGCCGACTACCGGGTAGGTTCAGGGAGCTACATTCACCGGAAGGGTAGCTTGGCGGGCTGCCGTGGGAGTGCGAGGGGTTCTCTGAACACTGATCCTGAGCGATCCGCGCAGCGGATCGTGTTCCAATGCATGAAGCAGTGCAGCGCATGAAGCAAGAAAGGCTGCCAATGGCAGCCTTTCTTGGTGAACAGCGGAACGGGAATCCCCGAGCACTTCCACAGCAGCGCGTCGAGCGGACGGGCGCTTAGTAGTTCTCGGCGTGAACCTCGAAGAAGCTCTGCGGATGGGCGCAGACGGGGCATACTTCGGGGGCCTTGGTGCCTACCACGATGTGGCCGCAGTTGCGGCACTCCCAGATCTTGACCTCGCTCTTCTCGAACACCTGAGCGGTTTCGACGTTCTTCAGCAGGGCGCGGTAACGCTCTTCGTGATGCTTCTCGATCTCGGCTACGCCACGGAACTTGGCGGCCAGCTCGGGGAAGCCCTCTTCTTCGGCGGTCTTTGCGAAACCATCGTACATATCGGTCCACTCGTAGTTCTCGCCTTCGGCGGCGGCCTTCAGGTTCGCGGCGGTGTCGCCCAAACCACCCAGCTCCTTGAACCACATCTTCGCGTGGGCCTTCTCGTTTTCGGCAGTCTTCAGGAACAGGGCAGCGATCTGCTCCATGCCTTCCTTCTTGGCAACAGAGGCGAAGTAGGTGTACTTGTTGCGTGCCTGGGA
>CAVHGQ010000007.1:0-4671 GCA_963635335.1 Candidatus Melainabacteria bacterium
CTGCTAGCTCACAACCTTGACGTCGGGCGGCAGCGGGGTGCGCTTATGCTCGCCTTCCCAGATGGCGTCGTCGATGAAATCCAGGATGCGGTCTATCACCTCGTCGGTCTTCAGCTCCGGCGCACCGTGGTCGCATTCCGGGAACAGCTGGAGCACCGCATGGCCCGCACCGCATTTCTCGTTCACCATGCGCGCCATGGCAACCGACTGGGTGTAGGGCACCACATGATCCTGGATGCCGTGCATGAACAGCGCCGGCGGGAAATCGGCGTTCACGTAGGCGATGGGGCTGGCACCTGCCGCCACCTGCGGGTTGTCGATGCATGCCATGCCGATGAGCTGGTTCTGCGGCGAGCCCATGCCCTTGGTGCCGTCGTCGCCGCGGGCAGCCATGCCGCCGGTGGCGATTGCCTGGTCTTCGGCGGTGGTGCGGTCGCACAGGTCGCACTGGTACAGGTCGGTGGGCGAATAGATGCTGATCAGGCACTGCACGGCATCGGACTGGTCCAGGTTGCCGTAGCGGCGTCCCTGCAGCATGGGGCGGCCGGCCATCGCCGCCACCATGTTGGCCAAGTGCCCGCCGGCGGAATTGCCCATGATGGCGATCTTGTCCGTCTTCAGGTTGTACTCAGCCGCATGGGCGCGCAGGAAGCGGATGGCCGCACGCACGTCCTCGAAAGGCTCAGGCCAGCGAACGTCCGGCACCAGGCGGTACTCAACGCATGCCACGGCATAGCCCTGCGAGGGGAACTTGAACACACCGGGCATGGTGTTCTCGCGCTTGTTGCCCGAAACCCAACCGCCGCCGTGCACGAACACGATAAGCGGGAACGGGCCTTCCCCTTCGTTGGGCAACCACAAATCCAGCACCTGCCGCGGGTCTTCGCCGGCATAGGGCACGTCGAGCCAATGCCTGCTGAACTGCGATGGATCTATTTCCTTGAATGGGCTTTCCATTTGCTTCCCCTTTCACTTATCAAATGAAGAACAATCCCCTGCCTCTACTATGAACGTGTTCATTGCCGAACTGGCATGGGATTATGTATTGATTTTCTAATATCAAATAAACGCAGGCAATAACGGGCAAGCCCGGTGGCTGCGCGCGACCCGCCCCGCCAAGCCGCACACGGCCAAAACCCCGTGCGCCATTTCTTGCATTCCCCCTACAGCGTGTGGCTGTTTTTGCCGAAACCAGCCGATTTCAAGGCGTTTTAGCAATTGTCTGTGGGAAAATAATCCAGTTAGTCGCTTCTACCAAAAGTTGAACGCTAACACCCAGCAACACCAGGCGGAACTTTCACACTTACCACTGCGAGGAACGGCGGAATGGGCTTATTCGGCTCAAAGAAACATCGTGATGCGAACAAGGATTTCGAGCTGTTCGACCAGGCATATGCCCAGGCCGGCTCGAACCCTCAGCTGCTGCTGCGCAGAAACGACCTGTACCCGGTGTTCATCTCGTCCGATTTCGCCCGCGTTTTCGGCGTTGACCCGGAACGGCTGGTAGACGACGTGGAAACCCTTTCGCGCTTCGTGCCCGATGCCGAGCGCGCCGCGTTCATGCGCAGCCTGCGCGAATGGGACGGCAAAGATCCCTTGTGCGCTACTTGCCCCTACTGCCCGCCCAGCAATCCCGACACCACGAAGTACTTCCGCGTGGTGGTTTCCCCGGTGCTGGAGAACACCCACCTCTTGGTTTCGCTCACCGACGTAAGCAGCGAAAAGGAGCTGGCGCACCAGCTGGAGGCGGAACGCAACCAGGCGCACAAGCAGATGACCAGCCGCACGGATTTCATGAACCAGATGAGCCACGAGATCCGCACGCCGCTGAACGGCATCAAGGGAATGATATCCCTGGCGCAAGACCACAAAGACGAGCCCGAGCGCCTGGCTGACGACCTTGCCCGCGCAACCGAGCTTTCCGACTACCTGCTTTCCCTGGTGAACGACGCGCTGGACATGAGCCGCCTGGAAAACGGCCGCGTTGAGCTGGAAATGCAGCCCTTCGACCTGCGGCTGGTAGCCTCCAGCTTGCGCAGCATGTTCGAGAAACAGGCGCACGAGAAGGGCATCACGTTCACCGTGGAAGCCCAGGAATGCGAAACGGTGTTCCTGGTGGGCGACAGCCTGCGCCTAGACCAGATCCTGGTGAACTTCATATCGAACGCCCTGAAGTTCACCGCTGAAGGCGGCAGCGTGACCGTCACCTTCCGCGAGATGTACCGCAAGGACAACCGCGTAAGCTACCTCATGCGCGTGCGCGACACCGGCAAGGGCATGGACCCGCGCTTCGTCAGCCGCATATTCCGCCCGTTCGAGCAGGAGGACAGCACCATTTCCCGTCGCTACGGCGGCACGGGCTTGGGTATGGCCATCACCAGCGCGCTGGTGGAGCTCATGGGCGGCGAGATCGTGGTGGACACCGAACCGGGCCGCGGGTCGGACTTCACGGCCTACCTGCCCTTCGCCATTGCCCCGGCCGGCACGGAGGAAAAGCTGGCCGCCGAGGGCAAGACGCTGGAAACCTCCAGCATCGCCGAGCAGCGCGAAGCCGAGTACCGCTTCGACGGCAAGCGCTTCCTGATGGCGGAAGACAACGAGATAAACGCGATGATTGCCTGCGAGGTGCTGAACAGCCTGAACGCCACGGTGGACATTGCCAACGACGGCCCAGTGGTGGTGCAGATGTTCGAGGAAGCCGAGCCCGGCACCTACGACGCCATCCTGATGGACATCCAGATGCCCACGTTCAACGGCTGGGAAGCGGCGCGCCGCATCCGCGCGCTAGACCGCCGCGATGCGCGGGCCATACCCATCATCGCCTTTTCCGCGAACAACTACGCCGAAGACGCGCGCCGCTCGCGCGAGGCCGGCATGAACGGCCATGCCGGGAAACCCCTAGAGATATCCGAGCTCAAAGCGCAGCTGGCGGCAGCTGAGGCAGAGTCGGCCTACCGAGGTGAGGAAGAATGATAGTAGAGCAGTCCAAGGCCATCGTTTCCGAGGTGAGCAAAGCGCTCGTTGGCAAGGAAGACGTCATCGAGCTGGCGCTGATGGCCATCTACGCAGGCGGCCACATCCTGCTGGAAGACGTGCCCGGCACCGGCAAGACCACGCTGGCGCTGGCCCTTTCCAAGAGCCTCGACCTCGAGTTCAAGCGCGTGCAGTTCACCCCCGACACCATGCCTTCCGACATCACGGGCTTCAGCATGTACGACCGCGAGGCGGGCGAGTTCCGCTTCAACTGGGGCGCCGTGAACTGCAACCTGCTGCTGGGCGACGAGATAAACCGCACCAGCGCGAAAACGCAGAGCGCGCTTCTGGAAGTTATGGAAGAGCTTTCCGTCACCGTGGACGGCACAACCCGCCCCGTGCCGAAGCCGTTCGTGTGCATCGCCACGCAGAACCCGGTGGGCTCGGCCGGCACACAGCCGCTGCCCGACAGCCAGCTGGACCGCTTCATGGTGCGCCTTTCCATCGGCTACCCTTCCACCGCCGACCAGGTGAGCATCCTGAAGGCCAAGCGCTACAGCAACCCGCTCGATGACGTGCAGGCCAAGGTGAGCCGCGACGACTTGCTGGCCGTGCAGAACTTCCTGGGCAACGTGCAGATCTCCGACGAAGTGCTGGGCTACATCGTGCAGCTGTGCGAGCAAACGCGCAAGGAAAAGCTGGTTGAGCTGGGCATAAGCCCCCGCGGCACCATCGCCCTGGCCCGCATGGCGCGCGCCTGCGCCCTTATCGGCGAGCGCGACTTCGTAACGCCCGAAGACGTTCGCAAGGTGATGAAGCCCGTATGTGCGCACCGCCTAGTGCTGCGCCCGCAGGCGCGCATCGAGTCGGTAAGCGCCGAAGCGGTGCTCGACCAGGTAATGGAAAAGGTCCCGGCGCCCAGCATGGGCCACAGCCGCTCGCTGGCATAGCCCCGCACGGCACGACGGCAGGCATCCAAGCAGCTATGGGTAAAAGGGGAATCATATTCGGCATTGCGCTGGCCTTGGCGCTTTGCGCCCTTGTTGCCACCAACAGCGCGGCGGCGTTGGCCATGGCCATCATCGTTGTCGTGGTGCCCATTGCCTGCCTGGTGCTGGGAAAGGTGCGGGCGAAGCGTACCCACCTCTCGTTCCAGCTGGATCCCACCTGCACCGTAGGCCAAAGCCATCCGCTGAACATCGAGGTGCGCAGGCCTGGCGCCCTTCGCGCGCGCATCTTCCTTACCCTGGAATTCCACAGCACGCTGCTGGGCCGTTCGTGGGAAGTGCCGCTGACCCTTACGCCCTCTACCGAGAAGGTTGAGCGCTTCACCCTGCCCATCAACGCCCAATGCTGCGGCAACATATCCGTCACGCTGAAGAAGGCGCAGGCGAACGATTCCCTGGGGCTTACCCGCAACACCGTTCCCGATGCCGCATTCGAGGGCGCGTACCTGGCCTACCCGCCCATCTACGAGCTGAACATCGAGGGGAAGCGCACCAGCCTGCCCCAGCTCACGGGCACGGTTTACGACCAGGCGCGCAAGGGGCACGACCGGACCGAAGTGTTCGACCTGCGCGAATACCACCAGGGCGACACGATGGGGTCCATCCACTGGAAGCTTTCCGCCCGCTTCGACGAGCCCATGGTGCGCGAGGCCTCCCACCCGGCCGACTACGACATAGCCATCCTCTTGGA
>CAVHGQ010000007.1:4909-17594 GCA_963635335.1 Candidatus Melainabacteria bacterium
TACCGTGAGTTCGTCCGCATGCACGGCATAACGAAGACCATCCTGGTAACCGACCAGCTTGGCGACGACCTGCTGGGCAAGATCACCGGCAAGCGCGGGCTTTCCGTCTTGCACGTGAGCAACGGCACCGCCGTGAGCAGCGAAGACCTTGACGGCTGCACCCTTACCCACATCCCCGTGGAATCCGTGGGCACCACCATGAAGGGGCTGGAGCTGTGATGCGGCAGACGGGCAACATAACCATCCACGAGGTGCGCCTTTCCGTTCCGGAGCCCATGAACGAGGGCAGGGCAGCCGTCGCCGCGTTCGTGGCCGATTTCCTGCCGGGCGCGTTCCTTGCCACCATGCTGCCGGTGCTGGTAGTCGGCTGCGTTTCCGCCAGCGTTCTAGCCATCATGCTGGCAAGCAGCCTGCTTGCCGTACTCGCGTTCAGCACGGCAAGCGCACGCGGCCTTAGCCCGCAGAAGCTGCGCGTGGCCGCCTTCGCCTGCATCGTGCTGTGCCTGCTGGCAACCTTGGCGCTGCCCAGCGCGCGCCAGGGGCTGTTCGCGCTTTCCAACGGGATAGTAAGCTCCTTCGACGAGGCATTCGGCCTGTTCATCGGCCTGGCATCGAGCGGCGAAACCGTTGCCGCGCCCCCCTTGTTCGGGATTTTCGCCGGCGCGGTGTGCGGCGTGTTGGGGTGGGCCGGCGGGCGGCTTCGGGCCACCGGCGCCGTGCTTGCCACGGTGGTTGCCCTTTCCGCGGCCGCGCTGGTGCTCGGCTGCGGGATAGGCTATTTGGGCACCGCCCTGGGCATGGTGGGCTGGCTGGTGATGATGCGCTTGGGCGAGCTTCGCGATTCGCAGTTCAGGCCGCTTTCCCTGTGCGCGGCCACCTTCATGGCCATGCTCAGCTGCGTCGTTGTGTTCTGGGCGTGCCAGGCCGCATACTACCCCGGCACCCAGGCAATCGACGACGTGCGCCAAACGGCTGCCGCGGCCATAGACCAGGCGCGCTACGGCAGCGACACCCTGCCCGAAGGCGATATGCTGCAGGCAGCCAATATGAACACCGGCAGCGAAGAACGCCTTGAGGTGAAGCTTTCGGGCGGCCAGGTGGGCGAAGATGTGCTGCTGCACGGCTTCGCAGGCGCTCGCTTCGAAGACGGGCAGTGGGCGCCCCTTTCGCACACGGCCTACGAGGGGCAATGGACAGGCCTGCGCAGCTGGCTTGCCGGCGAGGGCTTCGCTCCTTCAACCCAGCGCGCCGCATACGATTCCGAGAGCCAAGCAAACGGCGGCCCGCAGGAACCCACGGCCACGCTGGAGGTTTCGGCAACGGGCGCGAACCGCAAGTACCTGTACACCCCCTTCTCGCTGCGCAGCCTGGAAAACGCCGTGGGCTTCACCGACGTCGATGGCATGGCGCTTGCGGGCGCTTGGAGGCAGCGCAGCTACCGTATAACCATGGACAGCATCGACGCCCAGGATCTGCTGGCCGACACCAGCTGGCTTGCCGCCAGCCAAAGCAGCTTCGCCCAGGCGGAAAGCGTGCAGAACGCCTTCGTGCGCGAAAACTACCTGGAAGTTCCCACCGAAGAAGAGCAGGCCATCGCCGAGCTGATATTCAATGAGAGCACCTGGGACGCCGACGAGGCGAACGACTACGCCACCATAAGCCGCGTGCGCACCATGCTGCAGACCCTTGCCAGCTATACCGAGAACGCCAACGCCCCCAAGCAGGGCACCGCGTTCTGCCAGTGGTTCCTGGGCAGCGAGCACAAGGGCAATTCCGCCTACTTCGCCACCGCCGCCACGCTGGCATTCCGCACACAGGGCATTCCCGCCCGCTATGTGGAGGGCTACCGCATCGACGCGGACAGCCTTACCGCCGCGGCGCTGAATGGCAACGCCCTTACCGCAACCAACAAAGATGCCCACGCCTGGGTAGAGGTTTACCTGGCCGGGCAGGGCTGGACACCCATCGAGGTAACGCCGGGCTTCTACAACCAGGCCCTTCAGGCCGACCAGGTCATGGACGTGAGCGAGCTGCACGGCAACGGCCAGAGCGACGATGCCCTGGAAGAGGGCTCGGTGGCCGGCCAGATAGAGGAAGACCAGAAGGACGCGCCCGCTCCCTTCGTACAGCTGAACCCGGTGCGCACTCTTATGGGGCTGGTGCTTCTAGCGCTTATCATCGCAGCCGCCACGGTGGTGCAGCGCTTCGTGCGCATACGCAGGCGCACGCGCCTTATCGAAAGCGATGACCAGGCGGTATGCGTTCCGGCGCTGTACCGCTACCTTTCCGACGTGATGCAGGAAAGCCCCCTGGCCTTCGACGCAACCCGTCCGCTGGATTCGCTTGAGGGGTTCGCCCAGGCGTTCCCCGGAATCGACCCGCGCGAGTATCAGCGCGCCATACAGATCCACCAGTCATACGCCTTCGGCGGACATATACTGAAACCGAACGAGCTTCGCACGCTCAGGCGCTTCACGAACCGGCTGCACGATACGCTTCCCCAGCCCGTTTCGCTCAAAGCGCGTCTGAAACGCCTGTTCATAAAGGCGCTGTAAGGAGAGAAGCCATGTCTAAGCCATCGAATCGCATAGCGGCCACAGCAACGTCTATCGCCTTGGTGGGAGCCTTCGGTGCGGGCGCCTTCGCGCTTGGGCACGAGGGCAACAGCTTCGACCCCGAAGCCTTCGCCTCGGCGTACCAGGCCGGGTCGACCAACAGCGAAAAGGGCTACCAGGCCAACCCCACCCAAACCGATGCCCAGGCGAACCGGCAGGAAAGCAACGGCGAAGACCAGGCCGAGAAGACCATCGACCACATTCCCAGCGACGCCTTCAGCGAGCTGCCCTTGGAAGGGCAAAGCGGCACCACCGCCTACAACGTAACGGGCAACAGCAACCTTTCCGGCGTCGACGTCTTCGACGCCGCGGCCGGCACGAGCGGCACAAGCACGGGCTCGAACGGCACGCCCGTCGTAGGCCCTGTGGTGAACCCCGATGCCAACGCGGACACGAACGGCAACAACAGCGGTTCCGACAAAGACAGCACGCCCAGCGACGACAAGCCCAACAGCGGCGGCGACTCGGACAACGATCCCGACCCCGCCCCCGCCGACAACGATTCGTACCACTACCTGCCCAGCGACCCCGAGGCAAGCAAAAGCGACATGAACGACGGCACGTTCACCTTCAAGGACGTGGGCGCAGACGACGTTTCCCTCGACGGCATAGACGAGAGCCGCTTCGAGGTCACCATCAGCGAATCGCTGAACGCAGACGATGCGCTGTACTACAACCAGCGCATCGATGCGTGGACCCTCTTCTGCTCGCTGAACACCGTGTTCTACGACACCGGCGCGGGCGGGTTCTGGCCTGCCGGCTACCAATGGATCTGCACCAAAAGCGAGTTCCCCAGCTATTCCTACTTCCGCATCGACAGCTGGCAGAACGCCGAAACCGGCGAGGAAAACCCCTCGGTATGCCCCGAGAGCACCCTGAACATCAACTATTCCTACCGCTTCACCGCCGATGGCGAATGGCATTCCGGCACGTATGCCTACGAGCCCAAGGAATCGTGCGTGTTCGTGGTGGGCGAGCCCGACGAGAACGGCAACAGGCCCGTGCTGTACCGCAGCACCGATTCCACCGTGAACCTGCTCAGCAGCGACACCCTGGGCAAGGTGCTGCGCGCAGGCGGCTACGTCGGCGAAAACGACACCCTTTCCGCCCTGCTGCTTGGCTGGAAGGAAGGCACCGAAGACGTGGGGTGGCGCTACCAGGTAGAACCCGGGCGCCACGTTATCATGCCCGGTAAGATCTCCCCTCTCACCTCGGGCTACACCGCTCGCCTTCAGCACTACCTGCTGAACGAGAACCTGGAAGTTACTCCCAACGGCACCAGCAGCCTGCTGCAGACCCTGGTTGATGTAGACGATTCCGTGGTCAGCGTGGGCGCCGACAAAACCGAGACGCTCACCGTGCCCTACGGCATCCAGGCCATCGACAACGACAAGGGCAGCTCCACCACCAGCTGCTACCTCTACGCCGTGAACAACCTGGTCATCCCCTCTTCCGTGCTCTACGTGAACACCGAAGGCCCTATCAAGGTTTGGTCGAACTACCAGGTTATGGGCAGCAACCCCTTCTACGGCTCCACCGCAGACGGCATCCTTACCTCGCGCGACGGCACAGAGTACCTGGGGCTGCCCCTGAGCGCCACCGAGCTTACCGTGCCCAAGGGCGTGAAGCGCGTAGCAGTTCCCAGCGAGAACTACCTGGAGAAGATCCGTGTGCACGCCACCAGCGGCAACCTTCCCCAGATAGACATCGACAAGCTCAGCGACTGCACTATCGTCATCGACGACGAGGCGTTCGACGAGTTCGTTGCCCAGAACGGCGACGCCATCGAGAACGCATTCGGCGTATCGGTTTGCAGGGCAAGCGACCAGGACGTTTCCTACTACTGCTCGGGCGGCATGGTGTACACCGAAGACGAGCTGCTGCGAGTGTTCGACAACGGCAGCGACACCGCGTTCGTGCAGCTGCCCCACACCATCAAGGCGGGGTGCTTCCAGGGGAACACCACCATCAAGACCTTGGTGCTGTTCGATGACTCCGATTTCGCCATCGAAGACGGCGCGCTGGCCGGCGGGAGCCTGGAAACCATCGTCTGCTTCACCGATGAGCAGGCCGAATACCTCAAAAGCCGCCTGAAGGCCGCCGGCGCGCCCGATGCGGATGTGGTGGTTGCGCAGTTCTCGCAGGAGTCGTTCGCCTACTACAGCCACAACGGCGCCACCACGCTCCTTTCCGACCAGGGCTTCGCCAAGCGGTTCGACGGCACGCTCACCACCGAGAGCGGCGAAACGCTCGACGTGAACGTCATTTCCCCGTACGCCTTCGCGGGCGACACCGACCTTGCCTGGGTAACGCTGAGCGACAGCATCACCTCGGTCGGCGCCAATGCGTTCAAGAACTGCACCGGGCTTCAGGGCTTGTTCATCGGCAAGACCAGCAACGTGAGCTTCGGCGCCAACTTCCTGGAGAACTGCACCAGCCTGGGCTTTGTGGGGTCGAACGCCCTAGAGGCGAGCTTCGCAACCAGCGAGAATCCCAACAGCACCTGCAAATGGTTCTGCACCGAAGCCGGCGGCGCATCGCACGATTCGCGCTTCGAGTGGTTCAGCACCAGCATCGTTGAAGGTTTGAGCACCTTCACGCAAGACGACGGCAGCCTTACGCTGTACGGCTGCGATGACCAGGGCGCGCCCTGGCTGTGCCTGGGCGGCGGCACCAGCTTCAGCGGCACCCTGAAGGCGCCGGACTCGCTGGTGGAAGTGTACGAGGGCGCCTTCAAGGGAATGCAGGGCAGCTTCGACATCGACTTCAGCAATGCGGCAGGCCTTGAGTACATTGACAAGGAAGCGTTCAGCGATTCCGGCCTTACCGGCGATGTTTCCATTTCAACCCTTCAGGACTTGGAACTGGGCAACAGCGTGTTCGAGGGCTGCGGCGGCCTAACCTCCATCAGCCTTGCAGCGGGCGGCAGCCTTTCCTTGGGGAACAACGTCTTCACCGACTGCGCAGAGCTCGAAAGCGCAAGCTTCACCGGCGCAGCTTCAGGCCGTATCGGCACCGAGCTGTTCTATAGCTGCGACAAGCTGCAGAGCCTCGTTTTCAACGAGGAACCGCCCACCGCAACGCTGTACTCGCCGGGCACCGGCTTCCGCTTCAACGGCGATTGGGCCGAAGGGGAAGAGGCTCAGACCCTTCACATCAGCGTGCCCGAAGGCCAAGAGCAGGCCTACCTGGAAGCGTGGGTGTACCCGTTTATCGGCTATGCCAACTACGACGATTACTACAACAAGATCGACGACGAACTGTTCAACCAGACGTACGAGGTTCCCACTGAAGCCCAGGTGCGCGCCGTTATGGCGGAAAACCTGCTTGAGCCCGAGAACCGCCTGCGCCAGATGATGGGCCTGCCCCAGGTTGAGTCCAGCACCATCCTTTCGGATGAGAGCATGGAGGTAGATGGCTTCACCTATTCCGTGAACGACCTGGGCGCAACGCTTACCTCTGCGCCGGCAGACGCCGTGGACATCGACCTTTCCCAGGTGCTGCCGCGCGATGCGGACGGGCAGCCCTATGCCGAAGGCGTTGCCATCGCAGCGGACGCCTTCGCCCAATGCTCGCAGCTGAAGAGCGTGACACTCTGCGAGGCCATAGACCGCATCGAGTCGGGCGCCTTCAACGGCTGCGACGGCGTTACCGTAACCCTTCCCCAGGGCTGCGGGCTGCCCCAGCTTTCGGGCGGAAGCGACAGCGCCCCGTTCACCTTCGGCGCCGACATCAAGCTCAACGTGAGCGAGGAAGACCAAGATACCGTGCTGGAAACCTGGCCCATGCAGTGCCTGGGCTACGAAGACGTGGACAGCTTCGAATTCAATGCCGCCGATGTTTTCTTCTCTCTTTTCGATTTTGACGCTTTCGAGCCGCCCACGCGCGAACAGACCGACGAGGCCATCAACGGGCCGTTGGTCGAACAGGAGAACTACCTGCGAGGATTGATGGGGCTCGAGCCCATAACAAGCACCAGCGAGCTTGCCTATAGCTACGACCTCAGCGCTTTAGGGGACTGGTGGAGCGACGATGATCCGTTCGCGTTCTCGCTCGACGCAGACGAGCCTGGCCAGGAGGCAACTGAGCAGCAAGGCGCATCAGAGGCAGCATCGGGAAGCAGCACGGCCGATGGCCAGGGGCAATCTGGGGCAGGCAGTTCCGATTCGGGAGGCTCCAACGCTGCAAGCTCGACCAGCTCCGACGGCGACAGCAGCGCGAGCGCATCGAGCGGCACCGGCGCAGACTCGGCCAGCTCCGGCGCCAGCGGCACCGAGCCCTCCCCCGCCGCCGATTCCACCAACAAAGCCGCGGGCGGAACCTCGTCCAGCAAGTAAACACCCCGCCCAACGCAAAAGCCGCAAGCCAAGAGCCCCTTCAGGGGCTCTTTTCGTTGGCCAGCCCTGCCGCAATGCCGGGAACCGCCGAACAATCGTTGCAATAGATCTGCGGTAATAACATGTTCACCCTTATATAAGCAGAATCTATAGGGTATAAATATCAGCAGTTGGCTCTTATCCAATTTGCTTAATTCAAATCGAGTTTCGTTATTTCTATTTTTATGAACGCGTTCATATTATTTGAATTGGGAGTTTCGGAAGACCTCAAGTTAATGGGGATTGACTAAGGCCAACCGACGGGAAACTGATGCAGCGCAGAACGAGCAGCGCTGCATCGGCGTCCCACTCTGCGGGAACGCGTGGAACCGTTCCCGCCACAGTGGAAATCCTTCAAGGGGAGGGGCCGAAAATGGCTACAGCAAAAACGACGGAGCTTGTGGAAAAGAGCTTCATACACTACGTGCCCATAGCAATCGTGGGCATCCTGATCTGCGCTGTTCCTTCAGCAATCCTGAACAGCTGCGCAGGCATCTACTACCCGGTAATGGCCGAAGACTTCGGCGTGCCGGTAAGCCAGATCTCGCTTTGGCGTACGTTCGACTACATCACGGGCATCATCGCATCGCCCATCGCAGGCATCTGGCTGGCAAAGCGCAATCCCAAGCTGGTAATCCTCATTGCCGCCGCCATTGAATCGCTCGTGTTCATCGGCTTCGGCATGGCTCCCGAGCTGTGGATGGTATGGGTGCTCGGCGCAATCGCCGGCGTTACCAATGCCGTTATGCTGGGCGTTGGCGTTGCCGCCATCATGAACATGTGGTTCCGCTCCAGCACCGGCCTGATCATCGGCATCTGCACCGCATTCACCGGCTTCGGCGGCATGCTGTTCAGCCCCATCGGCCAGATGCTCATCGACCAGGGCGGCTGGCGCTTCAGCTACACCACGCTGGGCATCCTTTCCCTCATCGTGATGGTCGTTGGCGTATGCGTGTTTATGAAGAGCCGCCCCGAAGATCACGGCATGCTTCCCTTTGGCGCCGCAAAGGCTGCTGCCAAGGCCGCTGAAGAAGCCGGCAAGGAGCAGACAATCGTTCCCTCCGTACGCCCCAGCGTTGCACGTAAGTCCTGGATCTTCTGGGCAATCATCCTGTTCGGCTTCCTTATCAACACCGTTTGCAACATCAACGCGTACTTCGCAAGCTACGTGGTGTGGTTCAACTCTCAGGACGCAGTTGTTGCCGGTGCCGTTGCTGGCGCATTCGTAACCGGCGCCGAGCTCACCGCATTCAACAGCTTCGGCAATGCAGCTGGCAAGATTGGCCTGGGTCTGTTCTCCGACGTGAACCTGCGCAACGCCATCATCGTCCTCTGCGGCTGCGGCATGGTTGGCCTGGCCCTTATGTGGCAGTTCCCCAACAGCGTGCTGCTTCCCATCGGCGGCGTTCTGATGGGCGCCTTTATCGCGGCAGTTCTGGTTATCATGCCCATGACCGTTCGCGCGGCATTCGGCGACGGCGCCTCGTTCCCCATCATCTGGTCGAACATCGGCATGTCCCTCGGCCTGGGCGGCGCATGCGGCTCCTATATCTGGGGCTTCATCTCCGAGAACTTCGGCGGATACTCCGGCGTGTTCGGCGTGGCGCTGGTCTGCATGGTGGTTCTGCTCATCGTTGGCCTGGTGGTGTACAAGAACCGCGACCTGCTTCCTCGTGAGGAGCTTACCGAGGAAGATCTGTAAATCCTCCTTCTGGCCGGCCGCACGGCAGAGCGGCTAACCAGCAGCGGCATCGGGATTCCCACCCGATGCCGCTTTTGTTTTGCCATATGTTCGATTGGAACAGACAGGCTCCCCTTCCACGACACTGCAAACGAAGGCATCCGACCATGTAATACACTTGTATTTCATGCAGGAGGCAGCAACGACCACGATGAAGGGCGGCAATGACAGGCATGGGGAGATCGCGTAAGGCGCAGCTTTCGGCGGCGGTTATCTTCCTTGTGGCGCTGAACCTTCGCCCGGCGATCATCGCGGTGGGGCCGCTGCTTTCGCAGATCGGCACCAGTCTTGGTTGGGCCGAATCGCTGTTGGGGCTGTTGGGTTCTCTGCCTTTGCTTGCGTTTGCGGCACTGAGCTTTCTGGTGCGCTTCCTTACCAACCGGTTCGACACCGACAAGGTGCTGCTGGCCGCACTGCTGCTGATTGCCGGCGGCTGCATCCTTCGCTCCACCTGTGGGGCAACCGGCGTGTGGGTAGGCACGGTTATCGTTGGCGGCTCCATTGCCGTGGGCAACGTGCTGGCGCCCGCCATCGTCAAACGTGACTACCCCGACCACATCTCCATGGCCACCGGTGCCTATTCCGCATTCATTACCACCGGTTCCGCCCTGGCAGGCCTTACCGCAGCAGCACTGGCAGAAGCCCTGGGCGGCTGGCGCGAGGCGCTGATGTTCTGGGCAGCGCCCGCGTTGGTGGCCGCCCTGCTTTGGTTCTGGAAGATGCGCACTCAGACGAAAAGCAACGAGGGCACAGGGTGTGCATGCGCCGCCCCGGCCAGAACGACTACGGTCGCGCCGAATAAAATGGCCGCAGCAACCACGACCACAGCGGAACAGGGGCAGCGCCCAACAGCCGCTGGAGCAAGCCACACACCCAGAGGCACAACGACCGAAGCCGCGCAGCAAGAGCAGGGCGCAACCAAAGCGGAACCTCCGCACCGAGCCGTTGCCACTCCCCTTTGGAGGCGCCCCACCACCTGGCTCGTTACCTTGTTCATGGGGCTGCAGTCCGCGGCGTTCTATACCTTCTCGAACTGGCTGCCCAGCTTTTCGGTTGCTGCTGGATACACCGCAACGGAAGCAGGCCTGCAGCTGTTCCTGTTCCAGATAATCGGCACGTTCGCCGGGCTTGCCATCCCTCGCTTCATGTACGTGCGCGGCAACCAGACAACTGCCGGGCTTATCGCCAGCAGCGCCCTGCTTATTGCTGCGCTGGGCTGGCTTTTCGTGCCGCAAGCCTCGTTGCTGTGGAGCATCGCAGGCGGCATCGGGCAAGGGTCTTCGTTGGTGGTGGCACTCACGTTGATATCGTTGCGCGGCACCACGCACGAGGAAACCGTGGCGCTTTCAGGCATCGCCCAGTCGTTCGGCTACCTACTTGCCGCGTGTGGCCCGGTAGCCTTCGGAGCGCTGCTGGAGGCAACCGGCACCTTCACCTGCCCCCTTGGGCTTATGGCCGCGCTGGCGCTGTGCCAGTGCGTTCTCTGTTTCGCCGTAGGGAAAGACCCCGCCCGACAGAACTAGCGCCCGGAACAAACGTCGCCAAAGGATAAGGTCTGCCCAACGGCCAAAACACAAAGCGAGGCGAACATCCACAGCAACAAAGCCCAAGCCCTAAAGCACCCGATGGAAGGGCGCTCCCAGCATCCCGCCGCAGCCCGCGCTCCAAAGGGGCCGGTTTGAACCAGAGCCCAGCACGACCCAGACACCAAAACGGGCGCCCCGAAGGACGCCCGCAGCAGTCAACTAGATCTCGAAGTCGGAATGCCCGATCAGCTAACGCCGAATCCCCTCGCCTACAGCGCGCGGATCTGCTCGGCGAGCCAGTTCGCCCATTCCTCTACCCCTTCGCCGCTGGTGGCGGAGATGGGGAAGATGGGAGCCTGCGGGTTCAGGTTCTTGATGTGGTCGTAGAACAGGTCCTTGTCGAAGCTGAACACGGGCAGGGTATCCACCTTGTTCAGCACGATGGCCTTCGAAGCTTGGAACACGCCGGGGTACTTCAGCGGCTTGTCGTCGCCTTCGGGCACCGAGAGGATCATGCACTTCATGTTCTCGCCCAAGTCGAAATCGGTGGGGCATACCAAATTGCCCACGTTCTCGATGATGATGAGATCGAGCTTGTCCAAGTCCAGCACGTCCACCGCGCGACGGATCATGTCGCTTTCCAGGTGGCAAGCACCGCCCGTGTTGATCTGCACGGCCGCGATGCCCTGGTCCTTGATCTTCTCGGAGTCCACCGAAGAGGCGATATCTCCCTCGATAACGGCGATGTTGAACTCATCACGCAGGGCCTCGATGGTGGCCAGGATGGTAGAGGTCTTGCCGGAGCCGGGCGATGCCAGCAGGTCCAGCACGAACACTTTCTTCTGGGCGAACAGCTCGCGGTTGGCGCGCGCCAGCTTGTCGTTCTTGTCTAGGATGGGTTGCTTCATATCGATCTGCATCTATTGCCTCCGTAACCTCAAGCGGGAATCTCGCATTCGTATCCGCTGCTGCCGCGTGCGCCGAAGCGGCACCGTTGCCCAAGCATCCGGCAGCGCGGGTTTTCTACCAGCTAGCCGGCCGTCGCCTCGCCTTCGGGCGAAGCATCTGAGCCGCCCGCTTCCTCGTCTTCATCGGGAATGTCCACCTCGATGGACTCGATGCGCAGCTCTTTTCCTTGGATGAGCTGGGTGAACGCGCTGCCGCATTCGGGGCACACCATATGGAAGCGGTCGTGCTCGTATTCCTTGCCGCACTCCAGGCACACGCTTACCGGCTGTACCATATTTATCTCGAGCTGGGCATCTTCGCACATGGTGCCTTCCGCCAAGGCCTCGAACGCGAAGCGCAGGGCATCCTCGATGGCCTCGGTCATCACGCCCACCGAAAGGCTGATCTTCAGCACCTTGTCGGCATGGGCGTCGTTGGCAGCCTGTTCCACCGACTCCATAACGCCCGTCATGATTCCCAGCTCGTGCATTACTTGCCGTCCTCTTCGCCCCAAAGGTGCTCTTGGTACTTCTTCTTCAGGCCACGCAGTTCCTCGCGCGCCTCTTCGGCTTCCAAGGCCTCGATGCGCTCAAGCTCCTTCTGGCGCTTGATGCGGCTCCTCAGGCCGATGCGCGCCGCGATAAGGCTAAGCTCGTAGAGCACCACCATGGCGGCGAACATAAGGCCCATGGTAACCGGCGAGGCATCGGGCGTTACCGCAGCCGAGAACACCAGCAAGCCGATGTAGACGCCACGCCAGCTTGCACGCAGCTTCTGGTACGGCACCACGCCGAACATGACCAGGTAGAACACCACCAAGGGCATTTCGAAGCCGATGCCGAAGCCCAGCTCGAACTTGATGATGATATCAACCCACTGCCCCGCTTCGGGCAGGATGGTGGCGAAGCCGGAAGCCTGGTCGGTGAGCCACTCGAATGCCGGGTTCAGGATAACCAGGTAGCAGAACACGGTACCGATGATAAACAGCGAAAGCGCCGCGATGAACGTGGGAAGGAACCATTTGCGTTCCTTCGGCTTCAGCGCCGGAAGGAAGAACGCCAGGATCTGCCACAGGGTGATGGGCGCCGTGGCAATGAGCGACGTCCACAGCGCCACGATAAGGCGCACGGAGAACGCGTCGAACGCGCCCAGAACATTCAAGGCCACCTGGCCGTCTTCGCCCTTGGGCATGAACTCGGCAACGGGGGCAAGCAGGAACTGCACCACGGTGCCGGTAGAAAGGTAGAACACGCACATGGCAACAAGCAGGCACACCACGATGCGCACCAAGCGCATGCGCAGCTCGCCCAAATGCTCCATGAGGGACATGCGCGCAGGACCGATTGCCATAGACTATTCGCCTCCTTCGGCAGAAGCCTTAGCGGGCTGAGGGTCGCCGGCCGAAGCAGCAGCAGCGGTTCGGGGGGTGGGCTTTATGGGCTTGGTGCCGAAAAGCTCGTCGGGGGAAAGCTGCGTAGC